>NZ_FNFK01000004.1:0-68298 GCF_900101165.1 Alkalibacterium thalassium
ATACAAAGCGGAACAAAAAGGACGTACACTCATCAAAGCGGACAGGTTCTATCCATCCAGCCAGATTTGTTCTGCCTGTGGACACCGTGACGGCAAGAAACCCCTCCACATACGGGAGTGGGAGTGCCCTAATTGCGGGGAGTATCTGGACCGAGACATCAATGCCAGCAAGAACCTTTTGGCGTTAGCCAAGTAAAAGAAAACCTATGAGGCAGGGACTGCCTTTTGAGCCTACCCATATCCGATTCCTCTGTCTGCATGAAACCTGTGCAGACAAGAATGGAGTTCGTAGGAAGCCCCCACTTCAAAATCCGGAGGATTTAAGTGGTGGGTAGTTCACGTCAAGCAAATACAGAAAAAACGGAGAAGGCACCTACACCTCTTCTCCGCTTAATGCTAATTTAATTAATCCAACTTAGTTCCGTTGGATTCGATGACTTGTTTATACCAGTCGAACGATTTTTTCTTTCTTCTTTCCATAGTTCCGGATCCATCGTCGTGCTTGTCGACATAGATGAACCCGTATCGTTTGGAGTACTCTACTGTTGATGCACTGACTAGATCAATACAGCCCCAGCTGGTGTACCCGATCAGATCAACACCGTCCTTGACGGCTTCGCCCATTTCTCGGATGTGCTCACGCAGGTAGTCGATGCGGTAGTCATCTTGAATCGATCCATCCTCTTCGATCTTATCATGTGCACCCAGACCGTTTTCAACGACCATTAAAGGCACTTGGTAGCGTCCGTAAAGTTCGTTCAATGCAATGCGCAGGCCGACCGGATCGATTTACCATCCCCAGTCACTGGCTTCAAGAAACGGATTCTTCACTCCACCGATCAGATTGCCCTGACCCAGTTCCTCAGGTGTTTGCTCTTTCTTATCGGTACGTGACATGTAGTAGCTGAACGAAATGAAGTCAACTGTTCCTTCTTGAATAAGCTCCAGATCCCCGTCTTCCATTTTGATCGACTTATCCAAAAAAATAAACCTAAACTCATCCCAGATATCTACTGAAAGACATAGTCGTCTCAAAGTAAAGCTCTCGGATCAATTCAGGTTTTGCCTGCATCTAAATTCAGATCAGTAACAATCCAGTTATGCTCCAGATATTTAACTTTGAATAAACTATACCATGTCAGAAAAAATCCTGCAAGCGTTTTTTTTTGGAATGGTTTTCATTACCTGATTTGAACACCTTTTTATTCTTAGATAGAGTCATAATTATTCCAGTCAATCCGCAACAAAAACAACACCTGCCGAAACAATCCCTTTTACTGTCCCGACAGGTGCTTTAATTAATTCAGTCCAACACGTTCAAATATTTCATCTACATTTTTCAGATGGTAGTTATAGTCAAAAGCATCTTCGATATCTTCAGCACTCAAAATGGACATGATTTTTTCGTCCTCTTCAAGCAGTGGGCGGAACGCTGTCTGTTCATCCCACGCAATAGCTGTTTTTGGCTGAACCAGGTCGTAAGCTTCTTCCCGGCTGAGGCCTTTATCAATCAGCTTCAGCAATACGCGCTGGCTGTATATCAGACCAAGTGTTGCATCCATATTGCGTTTCATGTTCTCAGGGAACACGGTCAGATTGCGGACGATATTGGCGAATCGGTTCAGCATGTAGTTCAGCAGGGTCGTGCTGTCAGGCAAAATAATGCGTTCCGCAGATGAGTGCGAAATATCACGCTCATGCCATAAGCTGACGTTCTCGTAGGCTGTCACCATGTGTCCTCTGATCACACGCGCCAGTCCGGCCATATTTTCAGACCCGATTGGGTTACGTTTGTGAGGCATTGCTGAGGAGCCTTTCTGACCTTTAGCAAAACCTTCTTCCACTTCTCTAGTTTCCGACTTCTGCAGGCCTCTGATTTCGGTCGCAAACTTCTCTACGCTGGTTGCAATAAGGGCAATGGCGCTCACATACTCCGCATGCAGATCACGTGGCAGGACCTGGGTCGAAATTTCCTGAGGACGCGTTCCCAGTTTGTCGCAGACATACCTTTCAACAAACGGTGGGATATTGGCAAACGTTCCAACTGCTCCACTGATTTTTCCGGCTTCTACGCCTTTAGCTGCGTGTTCGAACCGTTCGATGTGGCGTTTCATTTCTGAATACCAGAGCGCCAGCTTCAGACCAAAGGTAGTCGGTTCAGCGTGAACACCGTGCGTGCGTCCCATGGTCACCGTATGCTTATGCTCTTTAGCTTTTTCACCGATAACTTCAAGCAGCTGCTGAAGGTCTTTTCTGAGCACATCATTGACCTGTTTCAGCTGGTAGCCGTAAGCTGTATCAACGACATCCGTACTGGTCAATCCGTAGTGGACCCATTTCTTTTCGTCTCCCAACGTTTCAGAAACGGCACGTGTGAAAGCGACCACGTCATGTTTCGTTTCTTTTTCAATTTCCAGAATACGGGCAATATCAAAAGAGGCATGCGCTCGGATCTTCTGAACGTCTTCTTTAGGAATCTCTCCCAGTTCGGCCCAGGCTTCATCAGCTAGGATCTCAACTTCCAGCCATGACTTGTAGCGGTTCTCCTCTGACCATAATTCTTTCATTTCAGGTCGCGTGTAGCGTTCGATCATTATACCAGTCTCCTAATTCCAGATTTTCGTTTCTTCAATGTCTTTCAGTGTCTTCTCGGTATCAGCCGTCAGTATAGTCACGTGCCCCATCTTTCGCCCGGTCTTGACCTCTTTCTTGCCGTAATCATGTACATGCCAAGCTGGCTGACTGCTGTTCAGTTTCAGTGCCTGGTCAAAGTGCTCACCCAGGATATTGACCATTACAGCAGGCTTGAGAAGGTCCACTTCAGCAAGAGGATAGCCGCAGATTGCACGTATGTGCAGGTCAAACTGTGAGTCTGAACAGGCTTCGATAGAATAATGTCCGGAGTTATGCGGACGCGGCGCCAGTTCATTGGCATAGAGCTTTCCTTCAGAAGTCAAAAAGAGTTCCACACCCAGGACACCTGATAAGGTCATCTTTTCAGCGATGGTTTCAGCAATCTGTCGTGCCTCGTCCATCACCTCATCTGACACGCGTGCCGGTACGATACTCTTAAGAAGGATATTGTTCTCATGGATGTTTTCTGAAACAGGCAAGGTGACCACATCCCCTGAGGCATTACGAGCTACCATAATGGAGAGTTCCTTTTCAAATGACACCCACTCTTCCAGGACACATGTCCCTTTTTTTATCAGAGCAGAAGCTTCTTCAAAATCAGCATCCGATTCCAGAACGACTTGGCCCTTTCCGTCGTACCCGCCTTGAACAGTCTTCAGGACACATGGATAGCCAAGGGCTTCAACGGCTTCCTTCAAATTTTCTTCGGTTTCAATTTTAGCATAAGCGGCAATAGGAATCCCTGAATTTTCCAGAAAATCTTTTTCAGTCAGGCGATTCTGGGTATTAAGTAAAAGCTCGGTCCCCTGGGGAACTGCAATTTCCACTGCCTCAAGAACGTGTTCGATTGTTTCGGCATCGACATTTTCAAATTCATAGGTCAGCACATCACTTGATCTGGCCAGTTCTTTCAAAGCATCCAGATCATCATAAGCTGCTTCAATATGCAGATCCGCGACTTGGGCTGTTGGACAGTCTGGAGTCGGGTCAAGCACAGCGATCCGGTAGCCTCTTTCCTTAGCAGAAAAAGCCATCATCCGTCCCAGCTGTCCCCCACCTATAATGCCTATTGTACTTCCCGGTCTGATCAGTTTAGACAAGTTCGTCACTACTTTCCATTACCTTCTGTTTCAATGATTCTCTTCTTGATTCGATTCGGTCGGCCAGTTCAGGCTGAAAGGCTCCTAACATTTGAGCGGCGAGGAGACCGGCATTCGTTGCCCCAGCCTTGCCGATGGCTACGGTAGCAACAGGAACTCCTCCAGGCATCTGTACAATCGACAGTAAGGAGTCCAGACCGTTCAGCGCCTTTGACTGAACAGGCACGCCGATGACCGGCAGCGTCGTCTTGGCTGCCAGCATTCCTGGAAGATGTGCAGCGCCTCCCGCTCCAGCGATGATCACTCTGATCCCCCGCCCGCGCGCTTCTTCAGCATAATCAAACATCAAGTCCGGTGTCCGGTGAGCGGAGACCACTTTTTTCTCGTAAGCTACCTCCAGTTCATCCAGCACCTCACATGCATGCTTCATGGTCTCCCAGTCGGATGTGCTTCCCATGACGACCCCTACTTCAATTGCCAAATCAAACGCCTCCTAATAGTTATGGTTCCATTTTAGCTTATTGCTTATTCGCGTTTATAACCGCTCTGTTTCCGATGTCTTTCCTGTAGATATACTCGCTTGCATCTACGGCTTCAAGCGCTGAATAGACAGCTTCCTGCACCTCTTCGATTGTTTCCCCAGCTGCTTCGACTAAATAGACACGGCCGCCGTTTGAAACCAGGTTTCCTTCGGTTTCTGAGACACCTGCGAAATACAAGTTCATCTGATCGTCTATTTCAGGCAGGTCCAATGGTCTAAATTTTTCGTAAGCTTCTGGATAGCCTTTTGAGGCAACTACCACCCCAAGACTAACGCCATCTTGCTTCCAGACTAGACTGGGTTCCTCATCACTAAGAATAGCTGAAATGGCTTCTGCCAGGTCGGATTCCAAACGGTTCATCAGCACTTGCGTTTCCGGATCTCCAAAGCGGGCATTGAACTCGATCGTTTTAGGTCCATCGTCTGTTGCCATGACTCCGGCATATAATATACCCGTAAAAGGCGTGCCGTTTCTTACCATCCCTGTCGCAGCCGGCAGGAGTATCTTTTCAGTCGCTTCTTTTACTACAGCTTCAGATATATGCTTAACTGGAGCATAGGCCCCCATTCCTCCAGTGTTCGGACCTTTGTCCATTTCAAGCAGGCGCTTATGATCCTGAGAAACTACCATCGGATAGACCTTCTCATTTTTAACGAAAGCCATAAGGGAAAACTCTTCTCCCGTCAGGTATTCTTCGATGACTACACGCGTGTTCAGGTCCCCGAATTTTTTATCCAGCATCATGTCATCAAGGGCATCAAGTGCCGCTTCCATGGTTTCAGCTACAACGACTCCTTTACCTGCGGCCAATCCATCAGCCTTGATGACGACTGGAATGTTTCCTTTTTCAATGTAACGTCTAGCTTCTTCATACTGATCGAAAGACTTGTAATCTGCTGTCGGAATAGCATTGGCGGTCATCAGCTCTTTAGCAAACGCCTTTGATGATTCTATCTGAGTCGCAGCTTTTGATGGGCCGAAAATTGCGAGCCCTTCAGCCTGGAAATCATCTACGATGCCATTAAACAGGGGGATTTCCGGGCCAACGATGGTCCATTCAACACTTTCTTTTTTGGCAAAATCGATTAACGATTCATGATCTTCCTGACTGATATTCACCACAGTTATGCCGTCCTGACTCATCCCCGGGTTTCCCGGTGCACAGCACACCTGCTCGACTTGGCTGCCTTCCAGCAGTTTTTTTGCAATCGCGTGTTCACGTCCACCTGATCCAATCACTAGTAACTTCACATATTTCTCCCCTTTAAAATCCCTAAATATAATCTATGTATAAAACGAAAGAGAGGTTTCCCTCTCTTTTATTGATCAATGTCTAAAGTGACGCATGCCCGTGAACACCATGGCAATGCCGTATTCATTCGCTTTGTCGATCGACGCCTGATCCTTGATGCTTCCGCCTGGCTGAATGATTGCTTTAATCCCGTTCTCGGCAGCATATTCGACACTGTCATCCATCGGGAAAAAGGCATCGCTGGCCATGACCGCACCTTCTGCCTGCTTCCCTGCCTGTTCAATGGCAATCTTGACTGCTCCGACCCGGTTCATCTGACCGGCTCCGATGCCTAAGGTCTGCTTGTCATTCCCCACAACAATGGCGTTGCTCTTCACATGCTTCACTGCTTTCCAGTTCAGTTTCAGTGCACGCATCTGGCTGTCAGTTGGGGCCTTGTCCGTAACAACTGACCATTCAGGAGCATCTTCTTCGTTGACCCAGTCCTGGTCCTGGACCAGCAGGCCGCCAAGTACGGACACGGATTCTTTTCCACCTTGTCTGGCTTCAGAGAAATCCAATTCAAGCAGACGGATATTTTTCTTCTTAGTCAAGACAGCCAGAGCATCCTGAGAAAAACCAGGAGCAATGACGATTTCAAGGAAGATTTTACTTAATTTGTCTGCCAGTTCAGCTGTGACTGTTTCATTTACTGTGACGATGCCACCGAAAATAGACACAGGGTCTGCATCATAGGCTCTGTCAAAGGCTTCTTCTATCGACTCACCAATTCCTATTCCGCACGGATTCATGTGTTTAAGTGCTACAGCTGCCGGTCCGTTAAATTCGCGAATGATACGGATCGACGCATCTGCATCCTTGATGTTATTGTATGACAATTCTTTTCCGTGAAGCTGCTTTGCCTTGGCAATGGAAAAACTGTTTGCTTGGGGAGCCTCATAGAAAACGGCAGTTTGATGACTGTTTTCGCCGTACCTTAGAGTCTGCTTCACGTCAAATGTCTGTGTATAACTGTCTGGCTGAGTTTCTTCTTCAACCTGCGCAGTCAGATAATCAGCTATAAGAGCATCATAAGCGGCCGTGTGACGGAAAACTTTAGCTGCCAGACGCTGCCTGGTCTTGAGAGAGGTCTCACCGTTTTGTTCCAGCTCCTTGATCACTTGAATGTAGTCATCAGTATCTACAATGACCGTGACCGCTGCATGGTTTTTAGCCGCACTTCTAAGCATGCTCGGTCCGCCTATATCGATCTGTTCGATGGCTTCTTCTCTAGTCGTTTCGGGTCTGGCAATCGTTTCTTTGAACGGATACAGATTCACACAGACAAAGTCGATCGGAGTGATCTCATGTTCAGCCATAGCCGAACGGTGAGTGTCCAGATCCCGACGGCCCAGCAGTCCCCCATGGATCAGCGGGTGTAACGTTTTGACCCGTCCGTCCATCATTTCAGGAAAACCGGTGACCTCTTCGATCGACAAGGTTGGAATCCCAGCCTCGTCCAGGACCTTTTTCGTCCCTCCTGTTGAAATAATCTCTATGTTCTGTCTGACTAATGCCTGAGCAAAGTCAACGATATTGGTCTTGTCTGAAACACTGATAAGTGCACGTGTCATAGTTAGGCATACTCCTTCTGCAACTTTTTGATATAAGTCTGAATGACTTCAGGATACAGCACATGCTCGACAGCATGAATCTTCTCCTCTAGTGATTCTATCGTATCGTCTGGATCGATAACAACTTTTTCCTGAGCCAGTATCGTCCCGGTATCGATGCCTTCATCCACTAGATGTACGGTCACACCCGTTTCTTTGTCTCCTGCATCAAATGCATCCTGTATTCCCTGTTTCCCGGGATAAAGCGGAAGCAATGACGGATGAATATTAATAATTCGATTGTCAAAGGCTTCCAGTAAAGTCTGCCCGATGATTCGCATGTAACCGGCCAGGACAATCAGGTCGATGTCTGCTTCCTTCAAATGATCTAAAACTTCTCTCTCAAAGACTTCTTTTGAAGGAAACTGTTTCGGGTAAAATGAAACAGAGGGAACAGCCAATGTATCGGCTCTAGTCAGAGCAAAAGCGTCAGGCTTGTCACTTACGAGCAGAGCCACTTCTGCCTCTAACGTCTGTTTTCTAATCGCCTTCACAAGTGCTTCAAAATTCGATCCGCTCCCGGAAGCAAAAACGGCTAGTCTGATCGGCCCAGCTTTACTCAAAACGGATCGCCTCATTTTCATCTGCTCTGACTTCTCCGATGGTGACTGCTTTTTCTCCGGAATCTTTTAAGCTTTTAAGCACTGCTGCTTCGTGTTCTTCCGGAACAGCAAGAACCATGCCGATTCCCATGTTGAAATAGCCGTACATTTCATCACGGTCGAGTTTTCCATACTCCTGAAGTAGAGAAAAAATTCCAGGAATGTCCCAGGTCTCTTTTCTGACTATTGCGGACAAGCCCTCTGGTAACATACGAGGCAGATTTTCAATGAATCCGCCGCCTGTAATGTGAGAAATGCCGTGTACCCAGCCTTCCTTTAATAGAGGCAGTACAGCAGACACGTAGATTTTTGTCGGCTTAAGTAAGACCTGGCCTAAAGTGTCGTCCCCTAAGGCAGCATGCTTAAAATCGTAACCCAACTCATTCTGTTCAAAACAGATTTTTCTGACCAGTGAGTAGCCGTTGGAATGTATGCCGCTGGATGACAAGCCAATCAGCTTGTCGCCGGCTTTAACGTGATCCTTAGTCAGCATACGGCTTTTTTCCACCACACCGACACAGAATCCCGCAACATCGTAGTCCTCTTCCCCATACATGTCAGGCATCTCAGCCGTTTCTCCACCGATCAGGCCTGCACCTGCCTGGACGCACCCATCAGAAATGCCTGCAACGATCTGTTCCATTTTCTCAGGAACCGTTTTGCCCGTTGCAATATAATCCAGAAAATATAACGGCTCAGCACCTTGAGCTAAAATATCATTCACACACATAGCCACACAGTCGATGCCGATCGTATCGTGTCTGTCCTGCTGGATCGCAATCAGCAGTTTCGTACCGACCCCATCCGTTCCAGATACAAGGACCGGTTCTTTCACATCGACAACAGACAGGTCGAATGCACCGCCGAAACCTCCCAGCGCACCCATCACACCCAGGCGTTCCGTTCGTTCAGCGTGTTTCTTTATTCGTTCAACTGTTTCGTATCCTGCTTCGACATTGACGCCTGCGTCTGTGTAGGCATTTCCCATATAACAGATCCTCCTGTGCTTTTCTGACCGGCTGAAGTCTGACCAGCCCGGTCTTGTCTTATTTTTTATACCATTAACGGCTTGCTTTCTCTGAGTTTAGCCAGAGTATTCATATAGTCTGTTTCATAGTCATATAAAGGTGTCGGGTAGTCTCCAGTAAAGTAAGACATACACAGACCATTATGTGGCGCATCGAACTTCAGTCCGATCGAGTCCACTGTCCCTTCGACACTTAAAAATGACAGACTGTCTGCACCGATTTTCTCTCGGATTTCTTCCACTGAATAATCTGCAGCAATCAGTTCTTTCTGGTTCTGAATATCGATTCCGTAGAAACATGGATATTTTAAAGGTGGAGATGAAATGCGGACATGTACCTCCGCTGCTCCAGCTTCTTTCAATAACTGAACGATGCGTCGGCTAGTCGTGCCGCGAACGATGGAATCATCCACCATGATCACTTTCTTACCTGCCACCACACCTCGAACAGCAGAGAGTTTCATTCTTACACCTTGTTCTCTCAGTTCCTGAGTCGGCTGGATGAATGTGCGTGCAACATACTGGTTCTTGACTAGTCCCATTTCATAAGGGATCCCACTCACTTCTGCATACCCGCTAGCTGCGGACAGAGATGAGTTCGGGACACCGATAACCATATCTGCATCGACCGGTGCTTCTTCAGCCAGACGTTTGCCCATATTCTTACGTGCAGTATGGACATTGACTCCAGCAATATTTGAATCCGGGCGGGCAAAGTAGATAAATTCCATGGAGCAGATCTGAAGCAGTGTCTGGTCAGTATAGGTTTCGATTCGGTAACCCGAATCATCGATAATAACCAGTTCACCCGGCTGAACGGCACGGACAAATTCTGCTCCGACAACATCAAGGGCACAGGTTTCACTTGCAAGTACGTAGGCACCATTTTCCATCTGTCCAATGGATAAAGGACGGAAACCGTTCGGATCCAGTGCACCGATCAATGCATCAGGCGTCAGCATGACATAAGCAAACGCACCTTTTACGGTATTCAGACTTTCTTTGATTCGGTCGATTAGTGTATCCTGCTTGCTTTTACGGATCAGGTGCATCAGGATTTCAGTATCCGAGTTTGAATGAAAAATTGCCCCAGCCTGCTCGAGTTCCTGGCGCAGACTCACTGCATTGATAAGGTTTCCGTTATGAGCCAGTGCCAGCTCCTCATCGTGAAACTTGAACAGAAACGGTTGAATATTCAAGATACTGTTGCTGCCGGTAGTGCTGTAACGGACGTGCCCAATTCCAGCTTCTCCCGACAGGCGGGTCAGTTCGCGTTCATCTTTAAAGACTTCAGATAACAGTCCCAAGTCACGGTGTCCTTTCAGACGCCCGTTGCGATTGGTTACAATCCCTGCCCCCTCCTGACCGCGGTGCTGCAAGCTATGCAGACCAAAAAAGTTCAGCTGAGCTGCATCCGGGTGTCCCCACACACCGAATACGCCACATTCTTCATTTAAGCTTTTGATTTCAGCAACCAAGGAATGGCTCCTTCCCATAAGTCTTTCACTTCTTTAACATCAATAGTCAGCTCTTCCGTCTGCGTAAGGATTTCAGCGATTCGTGTATCTTTTACTTCACCTATTTCAACGGCATCTTGTCCAAATACTTCTTTGACTGCTTCGGTGTGTTCAGGTCTGACAGATAGAACAAAACGGGACGGCGATTCTGAAAACAGCCACTCTGACGGCATATCTAGTGTCGCAGACAGCCCCAGCTCATTCCCAAAGGCTGATTCCATCAGCGCCACGGCCAGTCCACCTTCAGAACAGTCATGCGCACTTTGAATAAGTCCTTCACGAATAGCCTGCAGAACTTTATCCTGAATCATTTTTTCTTTATCTATATCAAAATCGAAAAGCTCTCCTTCGATTCTCCCCAGTTGCATTTTCTGCAGTTCAGATCCGTTAAAGTCAGCTTCTGTTTCCCCAATGACGAAAATTTTATCCCCAGCCTGTTTAAATTCTGATGTTGTCACATGATCTAGATCCTTGACCAGTCCGACCATGCCAATCATAGGTGTCGGATAGATCGCTTCCCCATTTGTTTCGTTGTATAGCGATACGTTTCCTGAAATGACAGGTGTATTTAATGTCGTACAGGCTTTGGCAATACCATCCGCGGATGTCCACAGCTCCCAGAACACTTCAGGCTTATCGGGATTCCCGTAGTTCAGACAGTCCGTTATTGCCAGTGGTTCGCCCCCGCTTGCCACGATATTTCTTGCGGCTTCTGCTACAGCCATCTGTCCACCTTTTTCCGGATCGAGATAAAGGTAGCGGGCATTACAGTCAGTCGTCATGGCAAGCGCCTTGCGGGTCCCTCTGATGCGCAGAACTGCCGCATCGCTTCCTGGACCGACAACGGTGTTTGTTCTGACCATTGAATCATATGTTTCAAAAATCGATTTTTTTGAAGCAACAGTCGGTTGCTGAATGAGTTGTTTCAATGTTTCTTCTGTATCCTTGATGTCCGGTTTATATGCATCAAGTTTTTTAAATGCCTGAATGCGTTCCGGCTCAGTGTATGGTTTATGGTAGACAGGTGCTTCTTCCGCCAATGCGTCTACCGGTAAGTCAGCGACCAGTCTTCCTTCGTGGTACAGACGATACTGCCCGTCACCAGTCACTTCTCCAATAGTTACTGCATCCAGTTCATAACGTGAGAACAGCTCTTTAACACGATCTTCAGAGCCTTTCGTCACACAGATCAGCATCCGTTCCTGAGACTCTGAGAGCATCATTTCATAGGGCGTCATGCCTGCTTCACGTTGCGGCACATCGTCCAGATTAAGGATCAGTCCACTTCCCGCTTTTGATGCCATTTCTGAACTGGATGAGACCAGTCCCGCGGCTCCCATATCCTGGATACCGACGAGAATATCGCTGTGGTCCTGGATCAGTTCCAGGCATGCTTCCATCAGAAGTTTTTCCATAAACGGATCGCCGACTTGTACAGCTGAACGCTCAGCCTCTTCTTCATCACTGAATTCTTCCGAAGCAAAGGTTGCACCGTGAATGCCGTCACGACCCGTTTTGGCGCCGACATACATGATCGTATTACCGATCCCTTTAGCCTGGCCTTTTTGAATATCCTCATGGTCGATCAGACCGACACACATGGCATTAACCAGCGGGTTCCCTCTGTAGACGGGATCAAAGGCAATTTCTCCGCCGACTGTCGGAATCCCGATACAGTTGCCGTAGCCGCCGATTCCTGCCACGACTTCTTCAAGCAGATACTTTGTCCGTTCGTTGTCGAGTTCACCGAACCGTAAAGAATCCAGCATCGCAATCGGACGGGCACCCATACTGAAAATATCACGAATGATGCCTCCGACACCTGTCGCCGCCCCTTCATAAGGTTCAACAGCGGATGGATGGTTATGACTTTCCGCTTTAAACACAACGGCCTGACCGTCTCCAATATCAACGATTCCGGCACCCTCACCAGGACCTTGAAGCACTTGAGGTCCCTTTGTAGGGAATTTTCTCAACACCGGTTTGGAGTTTTTATACGAGCAGTGCTCGCTCCACATAACTGAAAACAGGCCAGTTTCCGTATAGTTAGGCAGACGTTTGATTATGTCCTCGGAAATCATGCGGTATTCTTCATCCGTCAGTCCCCACTGAGCATAGATTTTCTGATCTCTGATCTGTTCGGCCGTCGGTTCATGTAATGTCTTCATACCTCTGCAGTCTCCTTTATAAAGTTCTTGACCATCGATTCGAAAAAGCGCAGCCCGTCACTTGAGCCTAAAAGATCTTCGACTGCCCGCTCAGGATGCGGCATCATACCCAGAACATTGCCTTGTTTGTTTATAATCCCTGCGATATTTTCAACTGAGCCGTTCGGATTGTCTGACGCATAGGTGAATACGATCTGATCGTTGGCTTTCAGTTCCGAAAGTGTCTCTTCATCACAGTAATAATTCCCTTCGCCATGAGCGACGGGTATGGTGAGGAGTTCCTGCTTGTCATATTCAGAGGTAAATTTCGTCCGGTTATTGACCACTTCCAGTTCCACTGTCTTACAGATAAAATGAAGGTTTTCGTTACGCTGCAAAGCCCCAGGCAGAAGTCCTGCTTCAACTAAAATCTGGAATCCGTTGCAGGTACCAAAGACTGGCTTGCCTTCCTCTGCAAAACGGGTCACTTCACTCATCACATTTGAAAAGCGGGATATGGCACCACTTCTTAAGTAATCGCCGTACGAAAAACCTCCAGGAAGCAGGACACCATCAAATCCGTCCAGACTTTCTGCAGTGTGAGGCACGTATTCAGCTTCTTCTCCTACACCGTCTCTGATTGCATGAAGCAGATCGACATCGCAATTGGAACCTGGAAACTGGATCACTGCAAATCTCATGCTTAGACCGTCTCCTTTACGCGTTCGATTTCATAGCGATAGCTTTCCATCACGACATTTGCCAGAAGCTTGTCGCAGATCGTTTCAATGACTTCTTCAACTGAACGGTCGGCAGTATCTGACACTTTGATTTCAAAATACTTCCCGATACGAATATCTTCAATTTCATCGAAGCCCATACGGTGAACGGCTCCTCTTACCGCTTCTCCCTGAGGATCCAGAATTGATTCTTTATAGGTTACATATACTTTTACGTTATACATGAGTCACTTCTCCTTTTGATCTCTCGTCAGACGGTCGAGTACTTCCTGATATAGTGGGATAATGTCGCCGAGATCCTGTCTGAAGACATCCTTGTCCAGACGATCGTTCGTCTTTTCATCCCATAGACGGCATGTGTCCGGTGAAATTTCATCTGCCAGAACGATTTGTTCTTTCGCAGCCTTTCCAAATTCCAGCTTGAAGTCGATCAATCTGATGCCGGCCTCACTGTAAATCTCAATCAGCGACTGGTTGATGTTGTGAGCCTGTCTTTTAATTTCGTCAATTTCTTTCTGGTCAGCCAGATTAAGTGCAAGCACATGATCATCATTAATGAGCGGATCGTTCAGTCCGTCATCCTTGAGGTAAAATTCCAGAACCGGAAAGGCCAGCTCCGTCCCCTCGTCTACACCGAGGCGTCTGGAAAAGCTTCCAGCAGCGACATTTCTGACGACAACCTCAAGATCGAACATAGCCACTTTTTCAATCAGCTGATCCGTTTCAGACACTTCCATGATGAAGTGACTTGGAATATCCTTTTCCTTCAGCTTTTTGAATATCATGCTGGTAATCTGGTTATTCAGCTGCCCTTTACCGGCAATAGCTTCTTTCTTGGCTCCATTTCCAGCCGTGGCCTGATCTTTATACGTGACCCATAGAATGCTGGGTTCACTGGTCTCATATAATCGTTTTGCCTTGCCTTCGTATAACAGGTCTCTCTTTATCAACTGAATACCCCTTTCAGGACTTGGTTAAACACGAATATTAAACACGATTTTTTTGTAATCGTTCCGTTTTTGTCGGTATAGCTTTATCATAAATCGTCTATGAAATAGAGTCAACCTTTCAGCGTCTATTTATGGATGATACTTCGGATAATGTTCGTGTTTTATATTTATAAAGCTGAATTTACAGATTAAAACATTCTAATGTTTTGTAATTAACGAACATTGCTGACTATTCATCCTTGAATAGTGATTCTAAGATCAGAGTTCGTAATACTATTCACAAAATTCAATTGAGAATAATTCTCAATTAGAGTATACTTAATTAAAATCAATTCGCTGACAGACTCACACTTAGGAGATGATTCACATGCAGATATACTGGACAACCCTTGTAGACGTCATTGATGAAGCTACAGATACTAAAACGTTCTACCTGGATCTCCCAGAGGGCTTCACCTAGGAAGAAGGCGCGCACACTCACCTGGCACTGGAAGGATTCAATAGCGGAGAAAAACCTGACAAAGGGCTGGTCCGGCACATGTCGATCGCAACTCTTCCAGAAGAAAACACAATCGGCATCACGACTCGCCTTAGAGCAGAGCGCTCAAGATACAAGTCTCATCTGGCTGAACTTAAAAGCGGAAGCTCAGTTGCCCTCTTCAAGACACATACAAATATCCCATTGAAGCGAGAAGACAGACCCATTTACCTGTTGTCATGCGGGGTTGGCATCGCTTCATTCAGACCTCTCATTCTGCAGTACTTAAATGATTCTAATGGAATAGACTCTCTCCATTCTCTAAATATCGACTCGTCTGGTGAGCAGCTCTTCTCTGGTTTGTTTGAACAAGATTCAGATCCGTCTCTGACAGCTCAATACGTCACTGACCGTCCGGCTTACTATGAGGAAGTGAACAGACTGGCTGTTGATACTAACGCCTTCTTCTATATCGTCGGCAGCGATGACTTCCTTAAAGAAACCATCGCCACCCTGCGTGAACGCGGGATTTCTGGTGAGCAGATCACGCTCGATAAGCATGAACGGTTTCGTTCAGATTTTCTTAGCTGAACAGGTATAAAAAAATAAGAAGAGACGCCATTCTTTGGAATGGCGCTCATTATTGCATTCGGGGTAGTTGTTCGGATTCCGTTTAGGGCTTCTTTTATTCCTGGATGGGAAGCGAGCGACGATTCATTTTGATGACGAATGCCTCATATCTCACTTTTATGAGGCATTCGCCCGATCGATTGAGAGCTCAACGTCTCATAACCTACTTTTATGAGGCATTCGTCCGATCGATTGAGCACTCAATGTCTCATAACCTACTTTTATGAGGCATTCGTCTATATGGACTAGAGCTGTTCGTGACCCTTTACGGATAAATAAATCTTCATAGGCGGTAATTCCCATATATATACAAAAAAAGGCTGCATTACTCTTCTACTCGAGAGTAATACAGCCTTTTTTATCTGAATCTACTAGGTTATACCTAGAACACTACTTTAAAGTAGATACTGTTTATTTCTGAAAATATCGTTTCGCATTTTTGTAGCACACATTTTCCACCAGCTGCTTAAGAAGTGCCGGTTTATCAGGGAACTTGCCGCTTTCGACCTGCTCACCGACAAAGTTGCAGAATATGCGGCGGAAGTAATCATGTCTAGGATAGGACACGAAACTTCTTGAATCCGTCAGCATCCCTACGAAATGCATTAGCAGCCCATGATCCGCCAGGGTTTCCATTTGTCTAAGCATTCCCTGTTCCGTATCATTGAACCACCAGCCGGCACCGAACTGAACTTTGCCTTTGATACCTTCTTCATTGGACTGGAAATTAGCCACTGCACTGGCAACAATATGGTTATGTTCAGGATTCAAGTTATAGACAATCGTTTTCGGCAGCTTGCCTTCTTTGTCCATAGCATCCAGCAATGAATTCAGATGCACCGCAACTTTTGACTGGTCAAAGATGGAATCGACGCCTACATTTGCGCCTACCTGTTCAAAGAGCCGTGTATTCATATTTCTGATCGCTCCAAAATGGATCTGCATGATCCAGCCTCGGTCATGATACAACTGACCTAAATCGACGAGCAGACGCGTCATCCATTTCGCCTTGTCTGTATCTGAAACTGATTCTCCGGCTTTATAAGAGGCGAAAATTCTCTCGATGTCCTCATCTGAAGTTTCTTTGTAAAGCAGCTCGGTGATGCCGTGATCGGAAATAAGTGCCCCATGCCGGTCAAAATGATCGATACGGTCCTCGATGATTTCAAGGAACGTACCATAATCGGCTGCCTGTTTTCCGGTCAGCTCCTCAAGTCTTGATACATCTTCAGCTGACAGGTCATACAGTTCATCCGGTCTGAATGACGGCGCCACTTTGACATCAAACGCCTCTTTGTCAGCAATCTGCTTATGATACTCGAGCGAATCGAAAGGTGTATCCGTTGTACCGATAAATTCTACATTGGATTTTGCGATCAATGACTGTGCCGTCATGTCTTCCTCTTTCAGCTGACGATTAGCCTCGTCATAAATGGTTTCCCAATTGTGGCTTCCAAGCAGCTCCTCAATACCGAAATACTCTTTTAGTTCCAGTTGGGTCCAGTGGAATAACGGATTGCCTAGAGCAATCTCTGCCGTTTCCGCCCAGGCTTTGAACTTCTCTTTAGACGATCCATTACCAGTAATAAGCTCTTCAGACACTCCATTAGCCCGCATCGCCCGCCACTTGTAATGATCTCCTGCCAGCCATAATTCGCTAATGTCTTCAAACGCATGATCCTCAGCGATTTCTTTAGGATCAAGGTGGCAATGATAGTCAATGATCGGCAGATCCTTGGCTATTTGATGATACAAAGTTTTAGCCGTCTCATTTTGAAGCATAAAATCCTCATGAATAAAAGTCATAGTACCCTCCGTTGGTTTGTTTATATATTATACAAACCTTATTCTAAAGAGAAACGAATCCGGTTACAAGTGGTTTTATCTTCAAAATTGTTTTTTTCTCATCTTCTGAGCTTATGTTTGTAAAGAAAAACTCAAAAAAAAGCCCTGATTATGTAAATTGGGACCTGAGACCTATATTAATCAGGAGTGATTATGTTATAATTATTTTAATATATTAATGCATATATAATAATGGTTACGGGGAGATCGTTTTATGCACATCGGGGAAAAGATTCAATTTCTAAGAGAAAAAGAAGAACTGTCGCAGCGAAAACTGGCTAAGTCCATGCACGTCAGCCGTCAGACCGTATCCCGGTGGGAAAACGGGTATTCACTTCCAGAAAGTGAATCAGTCATTCTGCTGGCGAAAACGTTCGGGTACCCTATTGAATGGTTTCTGAAAGACGCATATGGAGTTGACTATCTTACCAGCAGGCCATCCGAAAAGTTAAACGAGAGACCGAGTACAGATGCTGATCTAGTCGCGTCTGAACAAGGTGGCAAACAGGCACGATCAGTATTGAAGAAGTTGTTTCACCCATTACATAAATAGAATACAGGCAAAAAGACCGGTATTCCTCATGAAGGAGACCGGTCTTTTCAGTGATTATAGGACTTTGGACAGGAAATCCTGAGTCCTTTCATTTTGAGGATTAGAGAAAATCATGTCTGGAGTACCTGATTCGACAATATAGCCGTCATCCATAAACAGGACACGATCAGCAACTTCTCGGGCAAAGCCCATTTCGTGAGTCACCACAACCATGGTCATTCCGGACTGAGCTAAGTCTTTCATTACTTTCAGAACCTCTCCGACCATCTCCGGATCCAATGCTGATGTCGGTTCATCGAACAGCATCACATCGGGATCCATCGCTAGAGCACGAGCAATAGCCACACGCTGCTGCTGCCCACCTGATAAACTGGCAGGATAGGCATCTTCCTTATCACCCAGTCCGACCTGTCTCAGAAGTTTGACCGCAGTCTGATCAGCCTGATGCTTGTCGACCCCTTTCGATTTTACTGGTGCAATCGTCAGATTCTGTTTCGCCGTTTTGTGAGGAAACAGATTGAACTGCTGGAAAACCATACCCATTTTCTGACGCAGCTGGTTCAGGTCTTTTTCATTCAGACCTGTCAGCGTAGTCCCTTCGAAAACGATCTCCCCATCAGAAGGTTCTTCAAGCAAATTCAAGCAACGCAGAAACGTTGATTTCCCGGAACCGGAAGGGCCGATTACTACAACCACTTCCCCCTGGCTGAATTCTTCGTTTATATCTTTCAGTACTTCATTTTTTCCAAATGACTTTTTCAAATGATTCACTTTAATCATGATTCATTCTCCCTTCATAGAAGTTCAAGAGTTTCGTCAGGCTGAAGGTCAGCGCAAAATAGATCAGCATAGTGATGAATAGCGGCAGGATTCCCTGGAAGGAAATAGAACGCACCACTCGTGTCTGGAAAATCAGTTCGCCGACACCAATGACTGATACAATGGACGACTCTTTAATAATGGTAATGAACTCATTACCTAGTGCAGGCCAGATATTCTTAAGGGCCTGAGGGAAGACGATGTAGCGCATGGAATCATTCTTACTCATACCTAAACTTCTCGCAGCCTCATCCTGTCCTTTGTTGACAGAATTGATTCCACTTCTTATGATCTCAGCAATGTATGCCCCGGAGTTGAGCGAGACAGCAATGATTCCTGCAGTCAGGGCCGGCAAATTGAAAAACATACCTGACGCGAAGTAGATGAACATAACTTGAATGAGAAGCGGCGTTCCTCGTACAAACTCCACATAAGCGGTTGCCAGTTGTTTAACCAGGAACACTTTAGACAGTCGCATGAGTGCCAGCAGTGATCCTAAAATTAGACCGAAGAACACGGCAGACGCTGAAATCAGCAAAGTGATCAGTGTCCCATCAAGGAAATATTCCCAGTAGCTTGCAATAAACCCTGCTTCTATTTCTTCCCCATCTTCATCCAGTTCCGTCTGAGCCATATATTCGCCTGCTTTGGCTAGATACTCTTCTATCAGATTCTGTTCTTTTATTTCAGCCAAGCTTTCATTAACTGCATCAACTAGTGAATCTTCTCCTTTTCTGAAGGCAATCGCTGAACCCTGGTCATCATCGTCCATTTCAAATCCACCTACAAAAGTATGCAGATCCTCGTCATGACCAGCGTGCGCTTCAGCATTTGGCCCCTGCATAACGATTGCTTCGATTCGGTTAGTTTTCAAAGCAAGCAGTAAATCATTTAAGTCTGTCAGACTCATGATTTCTGCATCCGGAATCTGCTCAGCGAGCTCTTCCTGAAGTGACCCGGACTGTACACCAACTGTCAATCCTCTCAATGATTCGATTGAATCGTAGATATCCTCATCTTCCGCACGAATCATAATATTCTGGAAAGTACGGAAGTAAATATCCGAGAAATCTACATTTCTACGACGTTCAGCAGTCGGAGTCATTCCCGCAATGACTACATCGACATTTCTGGCTTCCAGAGCCGGCAGCAGACTGTCAAATCCAATGTCCTGAATTTGAAGTTCCACTCCAAGATCATCCGCAATTTTCTGCGCAATCATCATATCCATTCCTACGACCTGGCGTTCACCGTCGACAACTGCATAGAATTCGAATGGCGGAAAGTCGGCACTTGTTCCAACGACCAGGACACCCTGATCCTGAACACGCTGCAGTGCCGATCCATCTTCAGCCGACACCGGTTCTGCCGGAATGAATAATATACTGAATAAAATAAGTAATGCTATAAATCCTTTTACGCCCTTCA
The DNA here is from genome assembly GCF_900101165.1 of Alkalibacterium thalassium. Lineage (GTDB taxonomy): Bacteria > Bacillota > Bacilli > Lactobacillales > Carnobacteriaceae_A > Alkalibacterium > Alkalibacterium indicireducens. Next base: position 19,917 of record NZ_FNFK01000004.1, read on the forward strand.
TCATACTCCTTATCCCCTTTAGTTCTGTTTTGACTTAAAAAGAATCATACCACCATAAATATAATTATGCAATATAATTTATGAAAAAAGGTATATTTTGTTTAAAAAACATGTTATTTGCATTATTTATGTATATTAAGGATCCGTTTTCATAATTGTTGTGTAGCGGGCGATGATTTAAACTCGTGAGATATTAGGAGTGCTTGCTTACCTGACTGGGTTCAAGCATGAGAACGGGAAATGAAAGTGAGGCGGCTCGCTTTTCTTGTCGGGATGGAGCTTCTTAGAACCAGCTCGATGGTTCTTTCCTTCTTGAGTTTGTCGTAAGATCTGTCTTGGAACCCACTCGGCTGTTGTTTTCTCCCGAGTTGGTCGCAAGTTGCGGCTTACAGCCCACTCACCGATTCATTGCTCCTGAGTTGGTCGCAAGATACATCTTAGAGCCCACTCACCGACTCATTTCTCCTGAGTTGGTCGCATGATGCGTCTTAGAGCCCACTCACCGGCTCTTTTCTCCTGAGTTGGTCGCAAGATGCGTCTTAGACCCCACTCACCAGCTTATTTCTCCTGAGTTGGTCGCAAGATACATCTTAGAGCCCACTCACCAGCTTATTTCTCCTGAGTTGGTCGCAAGATACATCTTAGAGCCCACTCACCGGCTCTTTTCTCCTGAGTTGGTCGCAAGATACATCTTAGAGCCCACTCACCGACTCATTTCTCCTGAGTTGGTCGCATGATACATCTTAGAGCCCACTCATCGGCTCTTTTCTCCTGAGTTGGTCGCAAGATGCGGCTTTGGACCCACTCGTGCTGATTCGGCCTATTGAGTTAGTCTTTCTTCAGTCCTACCCCTAGCTCTGAAAGCAAAAAGAAGAGTATGGAGCACCCGGTAGGCTCCACCACTCTTCTTTGAAAGTCAACTTGCTGAGCTTTACTTCTTCTTCAGCTGCTTCCCATTTTCAAACTGTTCATCATACTCCACTTCTCCATCTCGGCTGTAACGGAGCCATCTTCCGTGTTTCTGATCCGCTTTGAAATGGCCGACTTGCCATAGTTCACCCGTTTTACGGTAAAAAATCCACTCCTGTTCCATCTTTTGTTCAACAAAAGGGCCTTTTGCTTTGACCGTACCGTCTTCGTAGAAATAGGTCAGAACATTATCTTCCAGTTCATAAACCTTCTGGCCATTGGCGTACTCTTTTTTTTCAAGCATCTTGACGGGATATCCGTCCGCACTGGACACGATCCCCTTCCTCCTCTCTTCACTCATCTATCTATAGTATACTAAACTCTACCTATAAATTGGTATGTCAAAAGGTATTCAGTTTCACAAATATTCTGGCGCTCGTACAGTTCTCCTATAACAAAAGCACCCAACCGTCTGATTGAATAAGAACGATCGGGTGCTAACTATATTCATTTACTTATACTTCTCCTGAAAAGCAGTGATTGCATCATACTCTTCTTCAAACAGACGGCTCAAGCGGATATATATCGGCATGAGTTCTTCATATATCGCAACGGATTCGGGATTCGGCGGATTGACTTTACCCGTGTTGACCATATTACCCACTTCGCTTAAATCATCGATGTCTCCTATAGCGAAACGGCCCAGAACAGTTGCTCCCAGACAGGCACTTTCCACAGTCATCGGGACATGCACTTCCTGGTTGAAAATGTCTGCCAGCATCTGACGCCACACATCAGAATTCGCAAATCCACCAGTCGCATGGATCCGTTCCGGTAAACCGATCACTTCTTCAAGAGCCAGCAGAACCATATAGAGATTCATATTGATGCCTTCCAGTACCGCACGCATCATATGTTTTTTCTGATGATGCAGAGCCAGTCCGTAAAAGGAGCCTCGAGCGTTCGCGTTCCATGAAGGAGCCCGTTCGCCGGATAAGTACGGATGGAAAATCAGCCCATTGGATCCGGCCTGAACTTCCGCTATTTTCTCTGTGATGACATCATAAGCCTCCCGACCGGCGGCTTCTGCTTGAGACACTTCCTCAAGGCAGAGTTCGTTTCTGAGCCACCTCAAGATCATTCCGCCGTTATTCACTGGCCCACCGATCACCCAGTGCTTGTCCGTCAAGGCATAACAGAAAATTCGGCCTTTCGGATCTGAAACTGGTTTATCAGTAACCGTACGGATCGCGCCACTCGTTCCGATCGTTACGGCCACAACCCCTTTATCAATCGCATTGACTCCAAGATTTGCCAGGCAGCCATCGTTAGCGCCTATGACAACGGGTGTGTCACGACCAATCCCTGTTTTAGCTGCATATTCTAAGCGTATGCCGGTAAAGACTTCAGTCGTCGAAACGATCGGCGACAGTCGGCCAGGGGTAATCCCAGCTGTTTCCAGGGCTTCCTCATCCCAGTCCAAAGCTTCCATATTAAAGAGTCCAGTAGCAGATGCAATCGAGTAATCGACAGCGTATGTACCAAACAATTTATGGAAAACATATTCTTTTATTCCAATGAAACGGGCAGCAGACTGGAATACTTCAGGCTTTTCATCTTTCATCCAGATCAGTTTGCATAAGGGCGACATAGGATGAATCGGCGTCCCAGTCTTTTCATAGATGCTCCGCCCATTTGTTTCTTTCAGCTGTCTTGCGTAAGGTTCGCTGCGCTGATCTGCCCAGGTAATGACCTGCGTCAACGGCTCTCCCTCATCATCTACAGCAATCAGACTATGCATAGCCGCGCTGAAGCCGATGACTTTAATGTCTGACTGGGATGCTTGGGAGGTTTCCATGACTGACTGAAGGGACAGGAGGACCGCATCGAAAATCTCATCCGGATCCTGTTCGGCAACTTTCGGTTCAGGTGTGTAGAGAGGATACTCAATCGTTGCCTGATAGAGATTCTCTCCTTGTTCTGAAAACAGGACGGCTTTTGTGCTCGTCGTCCCGATGTCCACACCGATGGAATAACTACTCATATACGAAATCCTTTCATTTAGACTGATAGGTTCCTATTCGTCTAGTACTCTCTTATATTATAAACAATCCGATGAGCATTGCCATGCAGGATTTAAATCTATTGAGAACTGATACTCATTAATTGTAACATTCAATTCTATTATATGAACTCATTGATAAGTCTTGATTGTTGAAACTTTCAATCTTGTCATTGTTTCTCAACTGCGTGTCCGCCAAATTGCCTTCTAAGTGACGCGACGACTTTTCCACTGAAGGTGTCTGCTTCCAGAGAACGGTTTCTCATCATGAGAGACAGTGCAATGACTGGTGCAGCCGTTTCAAGTTCCATAGCTGTTTCTACTGTCCATTTTCCTTCGCCTGATGCATGTACGACTCCTCTGATATCATCAAGTTTAGGATCGTCAGAAAAGGCGTCCTGCATCAGTTCCATCAGCCATGAACGAATGACCGATCCGTTGTTCCAGACGCGGGCAACAGCCTCATGGTCAAAGTCGAATGGACTTTTCTCCAAGATGTCGAATCCTTCTCCGATGGCCTGCATCATGCCGTACTCCACACCATTGTGCACCATTTTCAGGAAGTGCCCGCTGCCTGATTCACCGGTATACAGGTATCCATTTTCAACCGAGATATCACTGAACAGTTTCTCGATTTCCAAAACGACTTCCCGTTTACCTCCGACCATCGTGCAGGCTCCGTTTCTTGCGCCTTCCATTCCCCCACTTGTACCGATATCGACGTAATGCACGCCTTTTGCTTCAAGTGTCTGAGCTCGTCTGATCGAATCTTTGTAAAAGGCATTACCGCCGTCCATCAGAATATCGTTTTCAGTCAGATACGGTGTCAGGTCTGTGAGCAGCTGTTCCGTAATGTCTCCTGCAGGAACCATCATCCAGATCAGTTTTCTGTCCCGAAAGGCTTGTGTAAGGTCCTCTAAAGAATGAACCCCTTCTGCCCCGAGTTTGTCTGCTGCTTCGACTAGTGTCGCATCAATATCATAAGCCACGACTTCATGACCATTACCTAATAAGTTATCTACTAAATTCAGACCCATTTTTCCCAGTCCGCAAATGCCCAGTTTCATAATAATTCTCCTCCAAAAAAATATTTTCCATGAATAGAGTATAAGGAAGAAAATTATTCTTTTCAAGTGATGTAGGAAAAATATTTCTTTTTAATTCGGTTTTCTTTATACTATAAGTGAGATAGAAAGAGGTGAACTCCTTGGATAAATCATTAAACAACAAACCTTTAAATATGCGTATCCGACTGCTTTACTCTACTATGAGTGAAAAAGAGCAGCTGATGGCTGATTATATTGCCAGCCAACCCGATACTATCATTCATGGAACGATCACGCAGATTGCCGAAGAGCTGAACGTAGCTGATTCAACTGTCTTCCGCTTCTGCAAACGATTAGGATACAAAGGGTTTCAGGATATGAAAATCTCTCTGGCTGCAGAAACATCCTCAACACTCGGGGATATTCATGACATGGTCAGTGAAGAGGACGATAAAAAAACGATTCTTGAAAAAACATTCCACTTCAACATAAAGACACTTGAAGACACATTAAAAGTCATTGATGACACAGATTTTTCGAAAGCAGTGGATACCATCCTTGATGCCGGAAGAATTGAATTCTTCGGTTTCGGAGGATCAAACATTATCGCTCAGGATGGGTACCATAAATTTATCCGGACTGGTCTCCCAGTCAGCACCCAGATTGATTCCCATATGCAGCTGATGTCCGCTTCACAGCTGAAAGAAAATGATGTAGCTATCCTGATTTCACATACCGGAAATTCCAAAGATATTCAGGATATTTTAAAGACTGTTAAGAAAAACAAAGTCAAGACGATAGGAATTACTGGCTATACCCAGTCTCCATTCAGTCAAGCCGTTGATATCCCTCTATATACCTTGTCAGAAGAAACAGATTACAGATCAGAAGCTCTTGCATCACGGATCGCTCAATTGAGTATTTTAGATGCTCTGTTCGTCAATCTGATGATGGCTCTCGATGAGAAAGGCACAGAATCACTCAAGAATGTACGTGAAGCCATCCAGTATAAACGACTTTAACTCTCATTTTTCAGATCATTTAAGAAAGAAGGTCACATGTTGATCGACTTAAGCAAGTTAACCGCAGGCAAAACACTGACAAGCCTGGAAACCGATATTCTTACCTATATCGTTGAACACATTACGGACATTCAGGATATGGGCGTTCGGGCAGTCGCCAGAGAGACCTATACCTCCCCCGCTTCTGTTATCCGCTTATCCAAGAAGCTGGGTTTTACAGGGTTTACTGATATGTACTATTCTCTGCTGCCTCTGATCAAGCAGGCGGAACATGGAGAAAACCATACGGAAAGCCGCTTTTTGAACCGTACCCTATCTTCATTAGTCAAGGACTGTTCGCTTGAGACGATGGATGCCTTTATCGATCAGGTCCTCATGAACAAACAGAAGTATATCTTCATCTACGCGACTGGTTTCTCAAAAATCATAGCCGAGTACCTGTATAAGAAACTGCTGGTTTTAGGGAAGAAAGTCATCATGTCCAGTGGATCGGACTCTGTCGGTGTCTTCGAGAATAATCTAGATGATATCGGCGTCATGCTCGTCGTATCCAAGTCCGGCGAAACAGATCAGGTCTATCAGAAACTGAAAACAGCATCCGAAGCTGGAATCTATACGGTATCCTATACTCAGGACAGCAGCAACCGGATAGCTGAGCTGGCTGACCTCTCCATTCAGATTAGTGATTCACACAAGCTGGATGACCAGAACCTCCTGCCCAATGTCTTCTTTCCGGGCGTTCTCTTTTCATTCGAGCTGATCGTCGAACGCTACCTTGACCGCTTTTCCAGCTGAATACTTTTGACGAAACGTGTTTCGCTTTAGCGGAACACGTTTCAAACGTTTACAGACCCCTGACTTTTCAACCGCTTTCAAGTTATACTCACTATATCGACATCCTAATTTAATCAAAAAAAGAAGTTGGAGGATTATATTTATGAAAGACAAATTGATGGATAGCATGCAGCGTTTTGCCAAAGCCATGTTTATCCCTGTGCTTATTCTACCGATTGCCGGTATTCTCATCGCTTTCGGAAACTTGTTTACAAATGCGCGGTTAATTGAAACCGTTCCATTTCTGGATAATCCGATCACGACAGGGTTCGGTACGATCCTGTCAGGGTCACTTGTTTCAATCCTGACCAACCTGGGACTGATATTCTGTGTGGGTATCGCTATCGGTCTTGCTGATAAGAAAAAGGCAGAAGCCGGCTTCACTGCCCTTCTTGGCTTTCTAGTTTTCATTCATGCAATGAACAACTTCCTGTCCCTGAACGGATTGCTGGTCGATCCGGAAGCCTTGAGAGGATCCGGACAGACCATGGTCATGGGTGTTCAGGTTCTGGACATGGGCGTTTTCCTGGGAATCATTCTGGGTGTCATCACTGCTTATGTTCATAACAAATATGCTGAAATCGAATTTGACAATGCCTTCCAGATTTATGGTGGATCACGATTTGTTTTCATCGTACTTATTCCAATCGTCGTTCTCTCAGCAATTATGATGAGCTTCATTTGGCCAATCATTCAGTCAGCTATCGACTCAACCGGGGTCTTTATCAATCAGGCTGGTAACTTCGGACTGTTCCTGTATGGGACACTTGAGCGTCTGCTAATTCCGACAGGCCTGCACCACCTAGTCTACACACCGTTCCTTTATACATCTCTTGGCGGTGTAGCTGAAGTAGGAGGAGAAGTATTCGAAGGTGCCCGCAACATTTACTTCGCAGAAATGGCTGATCCTTCAATCAGCGTCTTATCTGAAAGTGTTATCTGGGATGCGCGTGGAATTTCTAAAATGTTCGGTCTGATCGGTGCCTGTCTAGCTATGTACCACACAGCTAAGCCTGAACATAAAGCGAAAGCAAAAGCGATTCTGATTCCTGCTGTAGTTACGTCATTTATTGCAGGTGTGACTGAACCGATCGAATTTTCATTCATATTTATCGCACCACTTCTGTTCGTAATCCACTCTGTATTAAGTGGATTGAGTATGGTCACATTGAACCTGTTAAATGTCCGGGCGATCGGTCCTAATGGATTCATCGACTTCCTGCTGTTCAATGTGCCCCTGGGAATTGAGCGAACAGGCTGGCCAATGTACATTCTGGTCGGACTCATCTATTTCGGTCTGTACTATGCAATCTTCCGTTTCCTGATCACCAAGTTCAACTTCAAGACAATCGGACGCGAAGACAGCTCAAGCGAAACCCGTCTGTATTCGAAGAAAGATTATCAGGCAAAAAAATCTGGTGATGTGATTCCGCGTGCCACTGTCACAGCTGATACGTCTCAGAACGACATGGCTGGGACAATCGTTCAGGCATTGGGTGGCGATGGCAACATTCAAACCATCACAAACTGCTATTCCAGACTGAGACTCACTCTTGCCGATCCTTCAATGGTCGATCAGGCTATATTGAAAGATCAGACAGGTGCAAGCGGAGTGATGATTAAAGATAAGAATGTACAGGTCGTATATGGTCTGCAAGTGAACAAGATCAGGAAATCTGTTGAACAGTATCTCGGCAGGAATTCAGAAGAATAACTCAATGTAAGAACAATTAATTAAAAGGGGAAGATTTAAATGAAGAAGGATTTTTCAGTAGTAATTGCAGGAGGCGGAAGCACATTTACACCAGGTATCGTTATGATGATGCTTGAAAACAGTGATCGTTTCCCAATGAGAGAACTGAAGCTGTACGATAATGACGGAGACAGACAAGGGATTCTAGGTGAAGCTCTGGAAATTCTTCTAAAAGAACAGGCGCCTGACCTCAAATTCTCTTACACTACTGATCCGGAAGAAGCCTTTAGCGATGTCGATTTCGTCATGGCTCATATCCGCGTCGGAAAGTACGAGATGCGTGAACAGGATGAAAAGATTCCATTAAAATACGGTGTTGTCGGTCAGGAAACGTGCGGACCTGGCGGAATTGCTTATGGTATGCGAAGCATCACCGGCATGCTTGAAATTATCGACTATATGGAAAAGTATTCTCCAGATGCCTGGATGCTCAACTATTCCAATCCTGCAGCAATCGTTGCTGAAGCGACACGCGTTTTACGTCCGGATTCAAAAGTTCTGAACATCTGCGATATGCCTGTCGGAACACTGCGTAGAATGTCACAAATTGTTGGAACCACTCCAGACAAGCTGGAAGTCAGCTACTTCGGCCTGAACCACTTTGGATGGTGGACCAGCGTCAAAGACAAGGCTACAGGATATGAATACATTGACGAAATCAAAGAATATGTGGCAGAAAACGGCTACCTGACCCAAGTCGAAGTGGATACACAGCACATGGACGAAAGCTGGCAGGCCACTCACAAAAAAGCCAAGGACTTACTGGCGATCGAACCGAACTATCTGCCGAACACTTATCTGAAGTATTATTTCTATCCTGACTATGAAGTAGCGAGCTCCAATCCAGAATTCACTCGTGCCAATGAGGTCATGGCCGGACGTGAGAAACAGGTATTTACAGCTGCTCGCAATATCATTGAAAAAGGTACAGCAGTTGACGGTGGCTTCCACATCGACAGCCACGCATCATTCATTGTGGATCTGGCCCGTGCCATTGCGTTCAATGCTAAAGAGCGTATGCTTCTAATTGTTGAAAACAACGGAGCGATTGCCAACTTTGATGATGATGCTATGGTAGAAGTGCCTTGTATCGTCGGTAGTGACGGACCGGAACCACTGGCTCAAGGTAAAATCCCTGCGTTCAACCGCGCACTGATGCTTCAGCAAGTGACTGCTGAAAAGCTGGTCGTTGAAGCCTATATCGAAGGCAGTTATCAGAAACTGTGGCAGGCTCTGAGCTTGTCGAAAATCGTTCCAAGTGCTGAAGTCGCTAAACAGTTGCTGGACGATCTGATCGAAGCAAACAAAGGCTACTGGCCTGAACTGAAGTAATAATCATACAAGAAGCCCCATCCTGTGAGTTGATTCTCAGGATGGGGCTTCTTTTTTGGTTTATCTCTTTAGGTCTATGAGCTATCCTATTTGTCCCTGTACTAAATTTATTTGCGACTAAGTTCCTATGCTATCTTGATTGCACCTGCACTCAAACTCTTTTCCCCTCCGAGTTCCGGCGCTATTCATATTGCACCTCTACTCAAACTGTTTTCCCTACTGAGTTCCGGCGCTATCTTGATTGCCCCTCTACTCAAACTGTTTTTCCATCTGAGTTCCTAAGCTATCTTGATTGCACCTGCACTCAAACTCTTTTTCCTTCCGAGTTCAGGCGCTATTCCGATAGCACATGTACTCAAACAGATTTCTCTTTTGAGTTCCTAAGCTATCTTGATTGCCCCTGTACTCAGTCTGTTTTTCTATCTGAGTACAGGCGCTATTCAGATTGCACCTGCACTCAAACAGGCTTCCCCTACGAGTGCCGCTCCAAAACACAATAGTGAAGGTTTTTTCTACGAAAAAACCGCCCGACTGAAGATAACCACAGTTAGGCGGGGCTGATATTACTCAATTCGTCTTACTCGTCTTCAAGTAGAGCAAGAAATTCTCTTGTGCGGTCTTCTTTTGGATCGGTCAGGACTTGTTCAGCCGGACCTGACTCTAGGATATAGCCTTCATCCATGAAGAAGGCTTTGTCTGCTATACGGCGGGCAAAGTTCATCTCGTGTGTCACGATGACCATTGTCTGGCCTTCTTTAGCCAGACTTTCAATAACTTTGAGAACTTCTCTGACCAGCTGAGGGTCCAAAGCAGACGTTGGTTCATCGAAGAGCATGACTTCCGGGTGCATCATCAGTGCACGGGCGATCGCTGCTCTCTGTTGCTGACCACCGGACAAGGCATCTGGGAACTTGTCCTGATGTTCGGACAGTCCAACTCTTTCAAGCAGCACACTCGCTTCTTTCATGATCGTCTCTTTATCCTGCTGCTTGGCAGTTAGAGGTGCTTGAGTAATGTTTTCCAGTAGAGTCATATGCGGGAAAAGGTGGAAGCCCTGGAAGACCATACCTGAATAGCGGCGGATGTCCTTGATATCTTTCTTGGATAGTTTATCTTCACCGAAAGATACTTCTTTATCACCTATTCTGATCGATCCTTCATCTGGTGTTTCCAGCAGATTCAGGCAGCGAAGCAAGGTTGTTTTCCCCGATCCGGACGCACCGACCAGGCAGACCACTTCGCCCTTTTTCACTTCAAGGTTAATTGATTCTAGAACTGGAGTGTCGTCAAATGTTTTCTTAAGATTCTTTACTGTAATCATGCGTTTACCTCCTCGTATAATAAGTTTGTAGTTAAGAATTGTTCTTAACTTAGTTGATTGATTAACTGTTTGAAAGCTAGCTACATTATTTAGATAGATAACGGTTGTACCTGATTTCCAGACGATCCTGGAAATACCCGATTACGATACAGACCATCCAGTAGATCAGGGCAGCAGAAATATACATAGTCATACTGTCATAGGTTCGACCAGCAACTAGTCGTGCACTGTAAAGTAGTTCCTGGACCGTAATAACAGAGGCCAGTGATGTCCCTTTGACGACGTCCATAAAAATATTGAATGTCGGTGGAAGAGCAATACGTGTAGCTTGGGGAATCACAATTTTTCTCAAGGTCTGAAAGTAATCCATCTGCAAAGTCGCCGCTGCTTCCCACTGACCTCTGGGCACAGATAAGATAGCTGACCGTACCACTTCCGCAAGGTAGCCGCCGAAGTTTAAACTGACACCTACAATAGCAGCTACAACAGCATTATTGAACTCGAGTCCTATTACCGGCAGGCCATAATAAAGGATAAATACAAATACAAGCAGTGGGGTCCCTCGCATAAAGGAAATGTATAATCTGGCAGGTAAATGAAATATGGCAAATTTCGACATACGAGCGACACCTATTACAACACCCAGCATTAAAGCAAAGAACATACTGAACAAGGCAATAACCATTGTAATCCGCAACCCTTGAAGCAGGAAAGGTAATGAGTCTATCGCCAGTTCATAATCAAATAGATATTCCCACCGTATATTTCCAAACGTCTCAAACATCGTTTTGTCCTCTCTTTTTTATTTTGACTTTTAAAAAGAAAACATACAAGAAGTGTGTGCTCCTTGTATGTCCATAGATCTAATTATTCTCCATCAAGACTCACGATTTCTGATTCTTCAACTGGTTCAGTTACATCAGCGCCTAAGAATTCCATAGACAATTCTGAAACCGTTCCGTCATCCATCAGTTCCTGAAGGGTTTCACTCAGACGATCTCTTAAGGACGTGTTGCCTTTTAAGACAGCCATCGCGCTTTCAGTGGCGTGGAATTTCACATCTTCAGCAATCGTCAGTTGGTCGTCACCGAATTCGTTCAAGGTGTTAAGCAGGACCAGGTAGTCATTCAGATATGCATCCTGGTTGCCGTTAATGACATCTCTAAGAATAGCTTCAACTCCACCGTCGTATGCCGTACCATTTGCTCCAATATTGTCCGCAAAGATCGCATAGTTACTAGTCAGTGACCCAACTGCAACGTCGACACCTTCCAGGTCATAAGCAGAGTCGAAACGGTCTGCGTCTTCCTGTCTGACGATAACTGATCCATAGGAGAATTTATGTGGATCAACAAAATCGAAAATTTCAAGGCGTTCTTCAGTGATGGCAAAGTCGTGTGCTGCCACATCAATTTGTCCATTTCTCAGTGAAGGAAGGATCCCGTCGAAATCCATTGTTTCGAATTCAACTTCAAGGTCCAGTCTTTCGCCGATTTCTCTGACCAGTTCAACTTCGAAACCAGTTAGTTCATTGTTTTCATCAAAGAATGTGATCGGAGCGTACGTGCCGGATGTTCCGACTGTCAGGACGCCTTCTTCTTCAATATCAGCCCATGATGTTTCTTCTGCTGTATCTTCCCCATGTTCTTCCTGAGCTGTATCTGTTTCGGCATCGTCTCCGTTATCAGCTGGTCCACAAGCCAGAAGGAATCCACTCACAGATAGAATACCAGTATATAATAATTTCTTTTTCATAAATAAAATCCCCTTTTTAATCAAATCATCTCTATGATTTATACATTTTCAGCATACAAAAGCACTGGATGTTAAATCAATCCAGTGCTTAATATAGCATGTTTTCATTGTCTTGTCACTTACTTTCTCTAACTTTAAGTAAGCTTTAACTTTACTAGAGCCTCCACACCGAAGTGATCACTCACGACCGGTCCATTTTTTCCGTCGAAAGTCACTTGGTACTGTTCGATGTCAAAGCCTTTCCCGGCAAAAATATAGTCGATCCGTTTAAGATCCGAGTGGCCTTCCCATCCGTCAATTTCCTTCTCTACGGTTGCTTCACCTATCTTCACGTCCGCTGTTTCAAAAGCATCATTCAGGAAAGGGGCCGAGCGTCTGACCAGTGCATAGCCCTCATTCTGGACTGAGGAGTCATTATTGAAATCGCCCATGACTATGGCGGTTTCTCTTTCATCAGGACGGATCATGTCCAGCGTCTGCATCCATTCATGCTCAAACAGCTGCCTGCCATTCCCGTCAGTCCACCAGGAATAATGAGCGGACAGAACTACCCATTGTCTATCCTGATGATCAAAGGAGGCTTTCAGCACTTTCCGTGTGTAGTGACTGGTATAGTCCTCTGATTCAGAGACCAGCTGACTTTCTGCTTTGAACGGGACTTTAGAGAGAATCGCCACGCCTTCGTCATACAGGTCATACCCGACATGATTGGCTGCCCAGCTCCAGTAGTAAGTCAGATCAAGACGCTTCAGCTTCTTGACCAACAGCCGGGCAAAATTATCTTCTTTTATTGGAACAGCACATACTTTTTCTTCAGGAGCAATGAAAGTATCATCTTTGATTCCCTTGGCATCGATCGTCTGATTGACCTCCTGAAGAGCAATAACGTCATATTCTGATTCTGCAAGCTGCTCAGCTAGAGCATCCAGCTTTTCATAAGGGTCGTCTTCCATCCACGCGTGAGTATTCAATGTTAAGACTTTCATTTGTACACTCCTTTTTTATTCCATTACTGACCCAATAAGGTCCGCTGCTTTACATTCTCCAGTTGCCTTAAGGTTAATTATCTGTCCATCAGTCAAGTTCGTAAAGACTATGAGTACCGCTGTATCCTTATCGGCTTTGCTTATTGCCTCGCGGTCCATTTGAGCCAGCTCATCGCCCGCTTTCAGTGTCTGTCCTTCTTCAACAAATAGCTCGAATCCCTGACCGTTTAATTCTACCGTATCAATTCCCATGTGTACAAGCACATCGATCCCCTCTTCTGTCTGGATTCCGATTGCATGTTTAGTAGGGAATATACTGGTGATTGAACCTGAAACAGGTGAAACGATTCTATCCGATGAAGGGATGATGACATAGCCGTCGCCCATCATTTTCTGAGAGAAGACGTCGTCCGGTGCTTCAGTGATCGGCTGTACGTTTCCGTCTGCAACACTGTAGACAGCTGTTTTTTCTGATTGATTTGTTGAAGATTCCCTCGTCTGATTATGAGCTGTGTCTTCTGCTAATGCCTTATTCTCATCGATCGTTGAGGGAGGAATGTCTACATTCGTTTCAAGTACATCCAGAATATCGGATTTCAGTACATCCGCTTTCGGTCCATATATCGCCTGAACACCAGTGTCTTTATGAACAAGCCCCATCGCTCCAGCTTTTTTCCAGTTCGCTTCGCTGCCTACTTTATTCGTATCCTTAACTGATACACGCAGTCTAGTCATACAGGCATCCACATCAGAAATATTGTCTTTTCCACCTAATAAATGAATGATATTGTACACCTGCTGAGAAGCATCCACTGCCTGAGCTGCATCCGACCCGCTTGCTTCTCCCTCATAATTTCCTTTACGACCAGGCGTGGCATACTGGAATTTACGAATAAGGAAATCTGCCAGGAAGTAAGTGCCGACTGCAAACAGGACAGTGACCCACAGGAAGTTGATCAAGTCGAGGCCAAGACCCGCTCTCAATGCAAGTGGTGTACGAGTCAGAAGCTCGATATTTCCGAAGGCGTGGATTCTTAGATTAACAATATCCGCCATGGCAAAAGCTGCCCCCTGAATCAGTGCATAGATGCCGTAGAGCGGCATTGCTGCAAACATGAACATGAACTCAAGCGGCTCAGTAACACCTGTAAGAAAAACTGCCAGTCCGGCAGACAAGTACATCGATTTATACTGCTCGCGCTTATCTTTATCGACATTTTTATACATCGCATAAGCCAGTCCCATTAAAATACCTGACGATCCAATCATTTGACCTACTTTAAAGCGAGCTGGTACGAAATTTTCCAAGGCATACTGATATGTGCTGGTATCTCCAGCAGCATCAAGGTTGACCAGGTCCCGTGCCCATGCCAGCCACAACGGATCCTGTCCAAATACCAACGCACCTTCCTGCGCTCCACTCAGCACCTCGTAGGTTCCTCCAAGTGGTGTATAGTTGATTGGAATGGTCAGCATATGATGCAGACCGAACGGCAGCAATAGTCGTTCCAGAGTCCCGAAAAGGAAGGGAGCCAAGACAGGGGCTGTATCCTGTGATTCAGCGATCCATACCCCGAAACTGTTGATTCCGCCTTGGATGACCGGCCAGACAATTGAAAGCACAACGGCCGCAATCAGTGACCATAAAATCACAACGAAAGGAACGAAACGCTTACCATTGAAGAATGACAAAGCATCCGGTAATTTTCTGAAGTTGTAGTATTTATTGAATGCCATCGCACCCATGAATCCGGCAATGATTCCGACGAACACACCCATATTTAGTGCCGGCGCTTCCAGAACTGATGTAAAGTACCCATCGACCGGAATCTCTGTCCCGAATAGCGTCTGCGTGACTGCTGATTCATCTGCAAGCATGTCTCCAGTGACGCCGAAAATTGCTCCGGTGATCCGATTGATCAGAATAAAACTGATTCCGGCAGCAAAGGCTCCACCAGCTTTATCTTTGGCCCAGCTTCCACCAATAGCCAGAGCAAAGAGGATATGCAGGTTTCCAATAATCGCCCACCCAATATTCTCGATTACGCTTCCAAAAGCAACCAGGGCTGTCAGGTCAGGGTTGATCAGCGGAATTGATCCACCGATACTGATCATCAGACCGGCTGCCGGCATAACGGCAATGACACCCATCAGGGCTTTTCCGAATTTCTGCCAGAACTCAAAGTTCATTATCTTTTTCATCATTTATTCTCCTATTCTACAAGTTGACGTTTTCATTTTGTCCAACGGCTTCCACTCTATCTTTTAGAGCAAACGCCAGGGATGCGGCGCCAAGTACGCCCGCTTCGTTTTCAAGTGATGCCGTTCTGATTGCCGTGCGTGTGGCAATCGTCGGAAATGCATGGCGTTCAAAGTGCGGCGTCACGTAATCGAGCAGCAGCTGCCCGGCTCTGGACACCCCGCCCCCAAGAACAATCGTTGACGGGTTCAGGATATTGGCAATATTAGCACAAGCCTTTCCCAGATAGCTACCCACCTTATTCAGAACATCATCTGCTAATGGATCATTTAATCTAGCCTGATCGAATACTATCTTCGCTGTGACCGGCTGACTGTTCCATATTTTCTGAGCCAACTGTGACTCCCCGATATACTGCTCAGCCTCTTTTCTGGCAACATTGACGATACCAGTCGCACTGGCTACTGTTTCCAGACAGCCTACCTGACCGCACGTACAGTGAAAACCGTCTGCATCGACTTTGACATGACCAATTTCTCCAGCAGTATCATGTGCTCCATGAACCAGCTCCCCGTTGACGATCACTCCGCCCCCGACACCGGTTCCTAGAGTCAGAAAGACCACATGTGGCTCATTTTGTCCGGCTCCCAGCCACTGCTCTCCCAGAGCGGCAACGTTTGCATCATTGTCCAACTCAAATGGAATTCCTAGTGCACCTTCGATTTCTTCACGGACATGGACCGTTTCAGTCCAGTTCAAATTATAGGCACCGGTCACTGTCCCTTCAGACCTGTTCACAGATCCAGGTGACCCCATTCCGATTGCTGAAATATCTTCAGCCGTAAGTGCCTGTTCGCTCATTTTTTCCTGAATCGACTGAATGATTGTAGGAACGATACTGCGCCCTTTGTTATGGACAGGAGTGGGAACGGCCCACTGAGTGATCGTTTCCCCTTTCCGTGCCAGAAAGGCAAATTTAATCGTCGTTCCACCTAAGTCGATGCCAATCGCTAATTTTTCCATCCGCTTCTCCTTTGATTAAAGAACGTAATAGTTTGGATCGTGCCAAATTTTCTGTTTGGTTACTTTATACACACGTGATTCATATGGACGCAGCGTCATGACTGCATTCTGAGCATCCGTAACGGTATAATTGCTTAACTTCAAGTCTCCAAGATCCAGTTCCTCACTCAGGTCCAAATCAGTCGTCTCGTTGAACAGATTGACAATCACGACATATTCCACCCCTTCGTATGCGCGAAGGTAGGCGTAGACCTTGTCATGCTCCTCAGCAATCAGCTCATAATGTCCGTAGATCAGAGCAGGCGTGGTCTGTCTCATCTGAATCATCTTCTTGTAGAAATGATAGATCGAATCCGGATCATTCAGAGCCTGTTCCACGTTGATATCCGGATAATTCGGATTGACGCCGAGCCATGGTTGTCCTGTTGTGAACCCGGCTTGAGGCGCATTTGACCACTGCATCGGTGTGCGTGAATTGTCCCGTCCGTTCTTCCAGATGTATGCCATGATTTCTTCGTGCGTCGAGCCATTTTTCGTTTCAATGTTATACATGTTGATCATGCCGACATCATCGTAGTCCTCGATCGAGTCGAACTGTACATTCGTCATACCGATTTCCTGACCCTGATAGATGAATGGCGTGCCCTGCATGAAGAAATAGAATGTCGCCAAGGCTTTCGCAGAAGTTTTTCGCAGATCTGCATCATTGCCCCAGGTTGATACGCTTCTCGCCAGGTCATGGTTTTCAATAAATAACGCGTTCCATCCACGACCGTCTAGGCCTTTCTGCCAGCGGGTCATGACCTCTTTCAATTCCTTCAAGTCAAGTCCGTCGCCATTCGCTCCCCATAAACCAAGGTGCTCGAACTGGAAAATCATGTTGAAGTAGCCATTCTCTTCGCCTACCCAGCGGTCTGCATCCTGAATCCTTACTCCATTCGCTTCCCCGACAGTCATGACATCATAGTTGCTGATTGTACGCTCCGCAAACTCCGATAGAAACAGATCGATGCCCGGCTGATTCATGTGTCCGTCAAAGGAAGGCACGTAATCCTGGTTCAGCGGGTTAGGCATATTCGGATAGCCGTTCTTTTTCTTGATATGTGAAATGGCATCTACTCTGAACCCATCGATTCCCTTGTCCAGCCACCAGTTGACCATTTCGTATAAGCGTTCTCTGACCTTTGGATTTTCCCAGTTCAAGTCAGGCTGCTTTTTTGAAAATACGTGCATATAGTACTCGCCTGTTTTTTCATCATATTCCCAGACCGACCCACCGAAGATCGACTCCCAGTTATTAATTTCGGAGCCATCCGGTTTTGCCGGATGCCAGATGTAAAAATCACGGTAGGGGTTATCTTTAGATGATCGGGATTCGATAAACCACTCATGCTCATCAGAGGTATGGTTGATGACCAGATCCATAATGATTTTCATGCCACGCTTATGCACTTCTTCAAGCAGTTCGTCAAAATCAGCCATCGTTCCAAATTCTTTCATAATCCCGTGATAATCACTGATATCGTATCCGTTATCATCATTAGGCGACTCGTAAACAGGGCTGACCCAGATCACATCGATCCCCAGATCCTTGATGTAATCAATCTTTTCAATAATGCCTCTTAAATCTCCAATACCGTCTCCATTTGAATCATAAAAACTGCGCGGATAAATCTGATACGCGACCGCTTTCTTCCACCATTGCTTTTTCATTTATATTCGTCACTCCATATTCCTGAGATACTCTATACCCTGTCAATTATGACAACAGACTAATATTATCTTCTGAATAAACGGCTTTCAATACTTTTCTGCCTGTTATCGGTATCAGAATGGATATATGAAAAATGGATTAGTGAGACGTCGCTTTATGGCGGGGCACATCGATGCTGGAACATGTATTGGGACCAGTTCGAGAGACTTTTAGATACGAGTTTGATGTGGGCAGCAACTCGGAACCAGCTCGGTGGTTCGTTACTGCTTGAGTTGATCGCAAGATCCATCTTAGAACCCACTCAGAAGAAATCATATCTCGAGTCGATCCCGCTGAGCTCGACAGATTCCCCCAAGCAGCAGACATAAGAAAAAGCAGTAAGCACCTTCTTAAATCCTAGGCTGCTCACTGCTTTTCATTCAATGTCTATAGAGCTGGGGCATACCCCAGCTTTCTTTCTTATGTCTTATTTTTCTTTTTGATCTGTCTGACCGCGACCCCTGTCAAAAGGCTCACTAGGCCGACTGCTCCGACTGTCCAGAGCATTGTTGCCGTAGAAGGAAGTCTTTCTCCATTCCGATCACCAGTTTGGGATTTAGAAGAATCGCCTTCCGATTCGGTAGTCTCCTCACCATTAGGATCATCTAATGGACCATCTGAATGACCTTGATCGCTATCAGCTGTGGAATCTTCACTATCCTGACCAGCACCAGGATTCTCAGACGAATCAGTATGGTCTGCCGATTGACCATCACCCTCGGCATCTCTTTCTGAATCAGCTATTTCTTCTCCACCTGAGACAGGATCGTCGCCATCGGATTCCTGATCTGTTCCTGGTCCAGATTCTCCATCGGGCTGTTCCCCGTTGCCTGGGTCAGTTGCTTCTTCATCATCCTCGGTTTCTTCTACCGGTTCTTCTGAATCATCCGGTGTTTCGATTTCTTCCGCAATCAGTGACCCGTTGTCCACTGTAAGAAGTGCTGTTCCGCCGTCTGCCATGGCTGGCAATGTAAATGTGATGATCTGGCTATCACCCGTCTCTTCAGCCGAGTACTGGCTGTCTGAATAATGATCCATCACGATGACGTCGCTGCTATCCACTCCCACAGAAATCAGCTGCTCCTCTTCGGATGTATTGAAGGCAAGAAACACTGATTCATCTTCCAGAGCCCGTTCGACGATCATCCAGTCCTCGTCTTCTGAAGTCAGGAAAGTCTCCCTCGTTCCTCTGGAAAGCAGTTCGCTGAATTCATTTCTAAATCCGATGACTTTCTGATAATGCGTCAGGATATGATTACCTTCAATCAAATCCCAGCCGAAGTCATAGCGGTTGTCGTATACAGGCCAGTTATTCGGTCCGGATTGACCCAGTTCTTCACCGTAATAAATGACCGGCTGACCTTTTGCTGTCATTTGTAGAGATGCAGCCAGTTTCAGCTGACCTTCGTCGCCGCCAAGTGCATACAGGAACCCGGCTTCGTCGTGACTGCCTAAAAATTGGCCGAGTGTTGCATCACTAGTTAATGCATTGTTTCGCTCAATCAAAATATCATTTGCAGCAGTCAGATTTCCTCTAACAAAGTTTCTTGCATAGTCTTTGAATGAAAAGTCCAGTAAGCTGTCCATTGTTCCAGTATTCAAGTAACCATGGTCATTTCTATAATTCGCGCCCCATGATTCACCGATTAGTTTAAATGCGGGGTCTCTTTCTACCAGTTCATTCTTGAAGTGCTGCCATGTTGTATCGTCCACGTGTTTCACTGTGTCGACACGATAACTTGAAATGGCATTTCCATTAGGGGTGGTTGACTTAGTAATCCAGTCAGCCTGCCACTCCACCAGCTGTTCTCTCACTTCATGGTCTTCTGTGATGAAATCAGGCAAGCCTGCCAGTTCCATTGTTAGATCATTACTGCCGCCTGTTTCTCTGATCATGCCGTCAAAACGTGCACGATCTTCGTCGGTCGGGTAGCCTGCCGGCGGATTCTCTACACCATCATTTGGATGCATTCCGTAGCCTGGGTGATTCAATACCACGTCTACCATGATACTGATGTCTCGTTCCGCAGCACGGTCAATCAGTTCGTGAAATTCTGCAAGTGTTCCTAAATGTGGATTTAACTCTTCAAAATCTTTAGCCCAGTAGCCATGGTAAGCATAGTAGCTGCCGTTATCCGGGTCTGCGTACGATACATCATACGCTACATTTTCAACAATCGGAGTAATCCAGATAGTTGAAACACCTAACTCATCCAAGTAATCCAGGTTTTCTGTGACACCTTTAAAGTCTCCACCCTGATACGTTCCACGAGGGTTGTCGGCATTTTCATAGTTCAAGCCGTACGGATCATTGTTCGTCGGATCCCCGTCAGCAAAGCGGTCGGTAAGCATAAAGTAGATGATTTCTTCATCCCAGTCCCGTTCACCTTCTGCCTTGTTCCGCTCACTGATTGTCACGTCAGTTTGCGCAGTATAACGTCCGTTGTTTTCATCCCAGACGTTGACGGTTATTGGGTATGTTCCCGGCTGGATTGTGTGATCAGCTGATAGGGTCACCCGGTTCAGTTCAGGAGAAATAACTAGATCAGACGGTCCCCCGATCGATGAGACATCCGCTGAAATGCGTGATACCTCAAGGTCAGACTGATTATCGATCGTGACATCAAGAAGTCCGTGTTCGTTGTAGCTGAATGCCCGGCTGACTGAAGCAGACACTCTGATGTCCTCGACTCCCTCAGATTCTTCCGGTCCGTCCTCTTCATCTGATCTGTAAAAAGGATTAGTAAAGGCTTGAGTTGGGTCATCAGCTGTGACAAAGACCTGATTCATCGTATCAAATGAGGCGAACCGTAAGTCCTCCGTCAGCTTGTCTTCTCCATCCGACAGATTAACAACTAAAAAGCCGACTGACTGGGCAGATTCATTGACTGGAAGATCGATGTAGGCTCCGTGCGGGCCGACCTGATTATTTGAAAATGGAATGGCGTCATTAGGCCACTCACTAGGCTGATTCGGTGCATCTCCCCAGAACCATACCCCGTAATCCTCATAGTTCACGGCGTCGTTTAGGTAGTGAATACGCAGAGCCGGTGTCTCAAAGTCGACTGGAACATAATAATAGACAGATCCATCAGCTCTGATCCAGACTTCTTCAACTTCCGGGAACAATGTAATGATAATGTCTTCCTCAATATATCTTGTTCCATCTCCGAATACAGGAATCAGACCGATTTCTTCAGCATCCGCCTGTATTGCAATGTCCTGATAGTAACCAAAGTCAGTCTGATCAGATTCTGAAAAAGACGAACCGGACGGCCAGGAAGACACGTCCTCAGATTTCGTCAGCACATCTCCCCACATCCATAACGAGAGATCATTATCAATTTCATCCGTTTCAAGATGTACCCGAAGCATCCGCTCAGTCTCGGCACTCACGGAGGTGAAATCGGGAAAGACATTGGCTAACGACTGAAATAGCAGTAAAAAGACCAGTAAAGCTGAAAATAATGCAGTTGATTTTCTGTTCATTTACTCAGGCTCCTCTTCTTTTTGGTTAACGCTTTCAATTTTGAGCAAAAAAGACTCCCCCATACGGAAGGCGTAAGGAGAGCTTTAGTTGTATTACCCTTTGGTGGCACCGGCGGCAAGACCTGAAATAAGGTACTTCTGCAGCAGCAGGTAAACTGTGGCGATCGGAATAGCGATCAGTACCGCTCCGGCAGCGAATCGGCTGAAGTTATTGGAGAACTGGGCGTTGACAAAGTTGTACAGACCCAGAGCCAATGTGAAATTTTCAGGGCTTCTCAACACGATACGAGGCAGGATAAAGTCCATGAATGGGGCCATGAAGTTGAACAGGGCCACCACAGATAAAATAGGTTTTGCCAGCGGCAGCAGAATCTGGAAAAAGATTCTGAAGTGTCCGGCACCATCCATTTTAGCGGATTCATCCAGCGATTTAGGCAGGGTATCCAGGTAACCTTTGACTAAAAAGGCATTCATCGGAATGTTTCCTCCGATGTAAATCAGGATCAGTCCCCATAGGTTGTCAATAAGGCCAATCGTGTTCAGCAGGATGAATAAAGCCACCATTGCCATCAGAACTGGAAACATCTGAAGCAGAAGGAAGGCATATAAGCCGTACGTGCGTCCTCTGAAACGGTAACGCGAAAATGCATAGGCTGTAAAGCTGACCAGCAGCGTCGTTACTACCGTTACGATTGTGGAAACGAACAAGGTGTTCCGATACCACTGCAGGTAGTCACTTCTTGGATTGGTAAAAAGCCAGACGTAATTGTCCAGAGACCAGTTTGCCGGAGAAAGGGACGCTGTAAATAAGTTAGATGTCGTGTTCATTGAAATGGCAAAGGCCCAGAATAGCGGATAGAAAATGATCAGGAACATGACGGCCAGAATCAGATAAATCATAGCGACTTCAAGCTTGCTTTTCTGCTTGCGCGTGAACTGTCTCTTCTGCATGCGTTCGAAGATTTTACTCATTAATAGTTCCCCTCCTCTTTAAATGATCGTGAACGACGGAACTGGAAGAAAGCGAAGGTCGCCACGATCAGTCCGAGAATCAGTGAAATTGCTGCAGCCATACTGAACTGAGAGTTGTTGAATGTCAGCCCGTAAACCCATGAGATTAGGATATCGGTACCGCCGGCATTCTGTCCGCGCACAGCTGGTCCCCCTTCATTGAAGAGATAGATAATGTTGAAGTTGTTGAAGTTGAATGTGTACTGCGTCAGCAGGATCGGCCCTGTGGCAAACATCAAATGCGGGAAAGTGATTTCCTTGAATTTTTGCCAGCGTGTTGCTCCGTCCATATCCGCTGCTTCATACCAGTCATCCGAAATTCCTTTAAGCACACCGGAAAACAGCGCGTAAACATACGGGAAGCCAAGCCATACCTGGATCATGATGATCGCTATACGGCTCCACATGACGTTAGACATCCACGGGATAGTCGTATTGAACAGTGGCTGAATGATATCTGTGTTTATTGCTCCAAAATTGTCATTGAATAATGCTGAGAAAATAATGATCGTCACGAATCCTGGAACAGCCCACGGTAAGATCAGGATCGTCCGGATGATACGTGTGCCTTTCAGTCGCTTGTCATTTGTCAGGATGGCCAGGAACATAGCCAGTCCGATAGACAAGGTCGTTGCTACGAATGTCCAAGTCAGTGTCCATGACAGAACGCTGAAGAAAGTGGTGCGCCATTCCGCGATGGTCACCAGTCTGACAAAGTTTTCGAAGCCGACCCACTGCAGAATGTTTCTAGGCGGGGCATTATACAAATTGTAGTTTGTAAAAGCCATGAAAGCCATGAAGAGCAGCGGCAGGATGACCACGAAGATCAGCAGAATGAATCCTGGGCCGATCAGAACATAAGGAAAACCGGCATCCCATGAATTCCTGAAGTTCTCCATAACGCCTCCTGGACGCCATCCGTCTCTGATTTTCTGCGCTTCTTTTTTTGCATCCTGAAGGTTGAACGTATAAAACACACCGTAGAACACAGTGAATATGATAGCTAAAATTCCTTCAATCAGGAACACACGTGAATCGTCCACTCGTGGTTCAGTTCCCAGGGTAATCAGCCCCTGTAATCCGGAAGCAATAAAGTCAAACATCATTACAGTAAAAGCTGCAAACAGGATGAATATCAGTGCACCTTTTAATCGTCGTTTATTATAAATCTGACCCATTCCTGGAATAACGGACAGCAGCATAGCTTTTTTAGGGCTATGGTCCAGATCCGCATTTACGGGACGTTTGTTTTTTTGATTTTTTTTGTCAGTAGGCATAATCTCTCTCCTTCTATCAGCCCAATATTTAAAAGAGACTTTGCTGCCTTTAAAGCATCGCTCTCTATGCATTCATTACTTCAAAGAACTAATACGAACAAGGAGATTGAGTCATCACATCTGCTCAATCTCCCCTGTTCAAATTAGTTTGATTTCACACTATATTGGGTGCCTTATTGTCCCATCATTGAAATGTTGGCTTCAATATTTGCAACAGCTTCGTCCAGTACTTCCTGTACATCGTACCCTTGCTGTACGAACTGCAGCGCGTCTCCCATTGGCTCCCAAACCTGAGACATTTCAGGAATATTTGGCATTGGGTGAGCGTTCTGAGTCTGTGCGAAGATTGGTGCCATGAATTCATCGTCGATTTCTACAGCTGTGTGAGCAGGCAGTTCACCGGCAACTTCAAAGTAAGTAGTTGAGCTTTCTTCGTTGGTGATGAATAGAGCCAGTTCAGTTGCCCAGTACTCATGGTCTGTGTAGTAGTTGACTAACCAACCTTTGTTTCCTGAGAAGGAGTTCAATGGCTCTCCGTCTTGAGTCGGCAGCTCTACGACTTGCAGGTTTTCACCGATTGCATCACGGTAGTCAGGAATTGCCCATGGGCCGTTGACGACCATACCAAGCTGTCCATCCATGAACAAGCTGTCCGCTACTTCAAGGTCAGTTCCTGGAGGCATAAGCCCTTCGTCGAACCATGACTGAATCATTTCTACAGCTGAGACTGCTTCAGGTGTGTTTAGACCGATATCGGTTGGATCATAGACGCCGTCTTCATCTTGACCGAAGATGTATCCTCCGTCAGCTGTGATGAACGGATATGTGAAGTACAGGTCTCCTGCATTCATCATGAAGCCGTGCTGGCCGTCTCCAGTCAGATCACGCGCAATGTCCATCAGTTCATCCATTGTTTCAGGTGCTTCAGGTACTAGCTCATTGTTGACGAATAGAGCATATGTTTCAACGACTGCTGGGATTCCGAACTGGATTCCCTCGAAGCTGAATGACTGAACCGCTTCTTCGTTGTACTCTCCAAGGCGTTCAAGCTGATCATCTGTCAGATCAAGCTCAGCTGCCAGACCCTGCAGGTAAATATCTCCCATACGGTCATGCGGCTGGAAGAAAAGATCCGGTCCTTGTCCGGCAGGTCCATCCAAGCTCATGCCTTCAAGCTGCTCAAGCATTTCGTAAGGTGTGATCTGTACATCGATACCGTACTCTTCAGTAAAGCGCGCTGTAATTTCTTCATAAGCATCCAGCTGCTGTTCTTCATTATTAACCCACATGTGAAGAGATTCAGGCTTTTCAGGTACATCTTCGTTTGTAGCTTCTTCAGTCGTGTCAGGATCGGTGCCCGTGTCTCCCGTGTCTCCCGTATCTCCCGCATCTCCCGCGTCACCATCTCCACATGCAGCTAATAGACCAGCAGTTGAAAGCAGTAACATTCCTTTGTATAACAATTTAGAATCGATCATTTTTTGTTCCTCCTATTTTTTTCAGTCTTCATTAGACACATTACGTGTCACTTTTCATTGCCGACTTGTCCGTAAACAGGAGGTACCATCCCATTCACGAAACCGCTTGAAAAACTTTTGTAAGTGATTACAAATTAACTATATAAGGTTTTTACAATTATTTCAATTGTTTTTTCAATGTTACCGGTATCAGGAATCACGTCACATCCCTGTAGTTAAATACTGCTGGCGTCCTCTCATTTTTAACCATTAATATGAGTGTATAATGCACAACCTCTGTTCCATGATTTCCCGTTATTATCGTTTCGGTGTAACTGATTATAAATCGTATTTTTTCTGCAGACAAAAAGGCATACGCCCTTTTCCGGTTAAGATCCCGGTTAAAAAGACGTATGCCTGTCATAAATTAGCTTGTTTCCCATGCTCTCACCGCTACCGCTTCGTAAGGGTTCAGATCCACTGATTTCCAGTCAACAGCTGACCTGTTGTAATTGGTTGCCATCACATCATACTCATTTGGCATGTCGTCCAGACTGACCTGCTGTTTTTCGTCGCTGATATTAGCCACAACGACCCATCTTTCACCTTGGTACCGACGCTCGTAGGCAAAGACCGTCGGGTGGTCAGGTAACAAGAGTGTATAGTCTCCCCAGACGATTGCGGGATGATCTTTTCTCAACTGAATCAGCTGCTTATATGTATGGAACACTGATTCTTTGTCTGATACGGCTTGCTCAACATTGATGCTTGTATAATTCGGCTGAACAGCGAGCCATGGTTCGCCTGTCGTAAATCCGGCATGCTCTGAACTGTCCCACTGTACAGGTGTCCGAGCATTGTCGCGCCCTTTGACGTTGATGGCATTCAGAATCTCTTCTTTTGAGTAGCCTTGCTCCAACCGTTCATGGTACATATTCCGACTTTCAATGTCGTCCACTTCATCGATTGAACTAATGAAACGGTTGGTCATGCCGATTTCTTCCCCCTGATAAATATAAGGGGTCCCCTTCATCAGGTGCAGAAGTATCGCAAAGCATTTCGCACTTTCGACACGATAGGTATCATCATTCCCCCATCTTGAAACGACACGCGGAGTATCGTGGTTATTCCAGAACAGACTGTTCCATCCATCTTCTTTAAAGGCAACCTGCCACTTGCTCAAGACTTGCTTCCATTCGACCAGGTCCAGTTCTTTCAGATCCCATTTCGACTTGCCGGGCTGTTCGTCAAGCATCATGTGTTCAAACTGAAAAACCATGGACAGCTCGTTGCGCTTAGGGTCTGAATACAGTTTAGCCGACTCAGGGGTCGCACTCCATGTCTCACCGACTGTCATCACATCACGTCCCTTTAGCGTGTGCTCATGCATTTCTTTCAAGTAATCATGCAACTTCGGTCCATTTGCGGTCAATTTTTCATCCGGCATTTTGCCGATCAGATCGATGACATCCATACGGAAGCCGCCTATCCCTTTGTCTAGCCAGAAGTTCATCATCTTATAGACATCCTGACGCATCCGCTCATTCTCCCAGTTCAGGTCCGGCTGCTTCCTGCTGAATAGATGCAGGTAATACTGTCCACTTTTTTCATCAAGTGTCCAGGCTGATCCGCTGAAAGCAGAAGTCAGATCGTTTGGTGCCTGCCCATCTACAGGGTCGCGCCAGATATAGTAATCTCTGTAGGCATTATCCTCACTCTTTCTGGCCTCGACAAACCAGTTGTGCTCGTCACTCGTATGATTGACGACCAGATCCATCACGATTCGGATGCCTCGTTTCTGCCCTTCTGCGATCAGTTCATCCATATTTTCCATCGTACCGAACTCGGGATGAATAACCTCGTAATCACTGATGTCATACCCATTGTCGTCATTCGGAGACGCATAGACCGGACTCAGCCAGATCGCATCGATCCCAAGCTCTTTTAAGTAGTCCAGCCGGCTGGTAATGCCTGGGATATCCCCAATCCCATCTCCATTGCTGTCCTGAAAACTGCGCGGATAGATCTGATAGACTACCGCATTCTGCCACCACTTCATTCTTGTCCTCCTCAGTTCTGATTGGCCTTTTCAAGAATCGTATCCAGATCCAGGTCGGCCGTACTTTCAACTGCGTAATCCGCTTCTTTCATCGCCTCTTTAGACCCGACTCCGACAGAAAACATATGTGCGCTATTAATCGATTGTATCCCGGCTTCAGCATCTTCCAGTCCGACGCATTCTTGTGGACTGAGGTTCAGCATTTCAGCACCTCTGATGAAAATCTCCGGATCCGGTTTACCTGCTTTAAGTGACGCAGGGTCTACAATTCCGTCAAACAGATCCATGATCTCCAGCCTTTCCATAATTGCCGGTCCATTCTTGCTCGCTGAAGCCAGAACCAGCCCTAATTTTTTCTCTTTCGCTTCTTTCAATAGCGCATCAATACCCGGAAGCAGATCATCTGGTGTGATTTCCTTGATGTATGCCTTATACTCTTCATTCTTCTGCGTGGCCAATTCTTCTTTTTCAGCTTCTGTATAGGCCGTTTCTTTCCCTCCGTGCTTAAGAATCAGATCCAGAGACTCCATGCGGCTGATCCCTTTCAGCTGTTCGTTGAATTCTCTGTCAATCTCTATGCCGATTTTTTCAGCCAGACTTTTCCACGCCAGAAAATGGTATTCTGCAGTATCTGTAATGACGCCGTCTAAATCAAAAATCAAACCTTTAATCATGTCAATTCCTCCTGTTTGTTATATAAATGGACTAGTTTTCGCCTGGCGAAAACTGGCGACCTTATGATTACACTGAAGTTAAAAGCCGTCCAGGCGGCTTTTCTCTATTTAAAATAAGCTTTTCCTACAAAAATAGGTTTGGGAGCAAACTCAGACTGATTTTTCGCCCGAGTACCGGGGTATGCAGGTACCCCTCACTAAAAAAGAAGGGGGAGAAGCCTCCCCCTTTACTTTACTGCAATTATTTTTCTATCGCATGCGACAGCGTTCCATCAAGCGTGACTTCTTTGTTGTAAAGCGTGAAGGTCAGCGCCTCCCCTTCTTGAAGAGAGAATTCGACTTCATCAGCAGTCACGTGCACAGCAATCAGACGCCCGCGGTACTTGAGCTTAAACTGATAGCCGGTCCACTGCGTCGGGCAGTATGGTTCGAAGGATAGATGCCCCTCAAGGGTACGCATGCCTGCAAAACCGTGAACGATCGACAGCCAGCCGCCGCTCATTGACGTAATATGCAGACCGTCTTCTGTATCATTGTTGTAGTTGTCCAGATCCAGTCGGGCAGTGCGCTCGTACATTTCGAATGCTTTTTCCTTTTTGCCCAGCTCGGATGCTAGAATCGAGTGTACAAGAGGAGACAGAGAAGACTCATGGACCGTCATCGGCTCATAGAAATCAAAGTTCTTTTCTTTCTCTTCCTGAGTGAACTCATGATTCAGGAAATACAGCCCCTGAAGCACATCGGCCTGCTTGATAAACGGTGAACGCAGAATTTTGTCCCATGACCAGTTCTGGTTGATCGGACGTTCTTCTGGTTTCAGTGAATCTACCGGTCGCAGATCCTTGTCTAGGAATGTATCGTGCTGAACGAAAATTCCAAGCTCTTCATCCTCAGGGAAGTACATATGCTCGACAATATCCGCCCACTTGTCGGTTTCGCCAGGTTCAAGAGCCAGAGCACTTAAGCGCTCTTCGGATGCTTTTTCTAGAGACTCCATCGTGTAGCGAAGCGTCCAGGCTGCCATCGTGTTAGTGTACCAGTTGTTGTTGACGTTGTTTTCATATTCGTTAGGTCCCGTTACGCCATGGATCATATACTGCTTGTTACGCTTTGAATAGTGGACACGGTCAGCCCAGAATCTGGAAATACCCACGAGGACATCCAGACCCTGATCCAGCAAGTAGGTCTCATCACCGAAGTAAGTGGAGTAGTTATAGATCGCATGAGCAATCGCTCCGTTCCGGTGAATTTCTTCAAAAGTGATTTCCCATTCATTGTGACATTCTATACCTGTAAAAGTCACCATCGGGTAAAGAGCACCTTTCAGTCCCTGTTTCTGAGCATTGATATGAGCCTGTTCAAGCTGATTGTGTCTGTATACCAGCAGCTGTCTGGAAATTTCCTCATCTGTGATTGACAGATACATTGGCAGGATGCAGGCTTCAGTATCCCAGTAGGTTGCCCCGCCGTATTTCTCTCCAGTAAAGCCTTTAGGTCCGATATTCAGACGCGGGTCTTCTCCGTAATAGGTCGAAAACAGCTGGAAGATGTTGAAACGGACCCCTTGCTGACTGGCCTCGTCCCCTTCGATCATGACATCAGCATTTTTCCAGCGCTGTGCCCATTCTTCTACGTGAGCTTCTTTCAAACTCGTATAGCCTTTATCCTTTGCTTCAGCAACGATGCGTTCAGCAGCATCGATCTGATCGGACTCTTCTACATCACGACTCGTAATGACAGAAACCAGCTTAGTCAAAGACACTGATTCCCCTTCACCTAGCTGACCGGTTACATGCTCTTCCACCTTCATTTCAGAGTCCGCCGCTGATTCAGTTGTTAGGCCTTCCGTCAGATTCGCCATCATCATGGTCACGGTGAATCGGTCCGTTCCGAAATTGTTTTCGATCGTCTTTGTTGTCAGATAGGGATATGGAGACAGGCCGCGATTTCTTTCCAACCAGAACATTTCATCATAGTTGCTGTCTTCATTCACCACATCACCGTCCAGATGAGGGATCAATTCAATTGAGGCATCACCTTTTTGACTGGTCGCTTCTACATGAATGACGGCCAGCTCTTTAGTAGCTGCACTCACAAAGCGTGAGAAATTAAAGGCAATGGCCTTTCCGTCCTTTTCCCATACGAAGGACCGATTCAGGATTCCTTCTTTCATATCCAGTTCCAGGGTGTAGTCCCTGACTTCATCGACAGCCAGGTCCATCTTATGCCCGTCGATCAGCACTGTGACCGGAATAAAGTTAGTCGCGTTGATCACTTTTCCGAAATACTCTGGGTAGCCTATTTTCCACCAGCCGACTCGCGTCTTGTCCGGATACCAGACTCCAGCTAAATACGTTCCGATATGAGTATCTCCAGAGTAACCTTCTTCAAAATTTCCACGCAGCCCCATGTAGCCATTTCCAATTGAGGTCAGGCTTTCCTGTACGCGCTTCTTTTCACTCACATCTGTAGAAATGACCTTCCATGGGTCCACCTTTGCAATACGTTCCATACATTACACGTCCAATCCTAATCATTTATAGTTGTCTATTTTTTTATTGCTTCCATCAGAACCTTGCGTTTCTTTGCCCGGTCACGTTTTTTCATCAGGCGTTTTTTACGTTCTTCTTCATTATCTTCATAATAAAAGACTGAAAATCCATTGTGACTGAGCAATGTTTCATCTCCATCAGCAATATCATTCAGATGGAACACTTTCTTTGCCCCACGCGGAATGAGTGGCAGGAATGCTTCCTCTTCATCCTGATTGAAGAAGAAAAGCAGTTCTCTGTTGCCGAGTTTACGTTTGAATCCCAAAAACTGTTCATCGTCTCTCACGTCATGCCACTCTGTTTCACCGGAAATAAGGATATCTGAATACATTTTACGGAATTGAATCAGTTCTTTTGTAAATGCCAGCATATCATGATCCTGTTTATCTTCATCCCAGATCATGCACTTGCGGCAGTCCGGATCCATTCCCCCGTCCATACCGATTTCTGTACCGTAATACATGCATGGTGCTCCCGGCTGTGCATAAAGGAAGGCCATGGCAGATTTCACCAGATTCTTGTCATGGCCTGCTTTCGTCAGCACACGCGGTGTATCGTGGGAATCCAGCAGGTTGAACATGACTTCAGTGGTCTGCTGGCGGTATAGCATCAGCTGACTGTTCAGGCCGGATACCAGTCTGGTCGGTGACAGGAATTTCTTGAAGAAGTAGTTCTCGATCGTATCGGTAAAGGCGTAGTTCATCACTGCATGAAACTCATCGCCATTCAGCCAGTTCTGTGAGGAATGCCAGATTTCTCCCAAAATATACAGATCCTCTTTGATTGCCGTTGTTTCTTTGAAGAAACGCTTCCAGAAGAAGTGATCAACTTCGTTAGCGACATCCAGACGCCAAGCATCGATATCGAATTCCTTGATCCAATAAGTGGATATATCCAACAGATACTCCTGGACTTCTGGATTGGCTGTATTTAGTTTAGGCATGTGTCCAGTAAATGCAAACGTATCGTAATTCACCCGTCCGACATTTTCCAGCGCTTCTGTGCTCAGGCCGGCAACATCATCGACTGGGAAAGAATGAATATAGAACCAGTCTTTGTATCTGGACTTCTCCTGATTTTCAAGGACATCCAGCCACTGAGGAGAATGAATTCCCACATGATTGAATACCGCATCGATCATGATCCGGATGCCTCTGCTGTGCGCTTCTTCCACGACTTTCTTGAACAAAGCTTTGTCTCCGAAGTCCGGATCGATTTCTTTATAGTCAATGGTGTCATATTTGTGGTTCGAATGAGCTTTGAAAATCGGTGTGAAATAAATGCCGTTGATGCCCAGGTCTTCCAGATAATCCATATTATCGAGAACACCCCGCAGATCTCCACCGTAAAAGTCATCACGTGACGGGTTTTCCTTGCTTCCCCACGGCAGTGTGCCTTCTGGATCATTTGACGGGTCACCGTTGGCAAAGCGTTCAGGGAAAATCTGATACCAGACTGTTTCGCCCGCCCATTTCGGTGCACGGAAGGCATCGATTTCATGAATATAAGGGACACGGAAATAAAAGTTCATCTGACTCAAGAATGTTTCTTCAAATGGGAAGACACCCTGGTCCGAATAGAAAATTTCAATTCCGTCTTTCCCAATGACTCTAAATCCGTATGCCATTCGTTTAGTCGGTTCATGTGTGTCGATCATCCAGTAGTCATGCATGTTCGTTGAAGCAACTTTTTTCATTTCCTTCCCGTTCATGAACCACTTTTCCTGGTCCAGTGAATAGGGATCGCCACTCAGCAGTTCAACGGACTGCACATCATTCGCTTTCGTCCGGATTCGGATGTGATAATGCCCACGCTCATACAGATAGGCGTATTCGCTCTCGGCACGGTGATAAATTGCAGCTGTGTCCATAATAAAGTCTCCTTTTAACTAATGCGTTTCTTATTAATTGAGTCGCTCGTTCCCGCTTTCATTAAGCGGTTCCATCTTGATTCTAGCATCCACAGGTAATTATACAAGCAGTTTTAAAGTGTTATCGGTAACAGAAATCGAAGCGCTGACATCTGCCTGATTATAGCGTCCGGAAAATTAAAAAACTGAGTGACACTCATCCCATCTCCGACAGACTCAGTACATCATAAAATACCCCTGCTCCGCATCAGGCGACAACGAAGGTGCTGAAAAGATAATCATACCTTAATTATATTAAGATAATGAATCTAAAGGAGTTCTTTCAGGGACCAGGACACTTGAAGATCGGCTGGAAATAGCCACAGCTATTTCCTTTCCACATTAGAGAATTGATCAATTCCTTATTACTTTTCTGCCATTCTT
The DNA here is from genome assembly GCF_900101165.1 of Alkalibacterium thalassium. Taxonomy (GTDB): domain Bacteria; phylum Bacillota; class Bacilli; order Lactobacillales; family Carnobacteriaceae_A; genus Alkalibacterium; species Alkalibacterium indicireducens. Next base: position 52,725 of record NZ_FNFK01000004.1, read on the forward strand.
GTCATCGACCGATTCTCTTTGCAGTTCAGATATTTCCATGCTATCTAAAATGTAACTAGGCCTGCGCCTAGTTATACCTTATTGAAGATCCTTTTGTACATACTACAGATAGCCCGATTCTACTTATAGTTCAGTTCCTATTCGGGAGAAATAACTGATGCTAGAAAAGCTTTAGTTCTAGCTTATTCTAAAATCGTCTTTATTGCTTACGCTAGAGGGCTTCTCGTTTCACTTTCAGGTCCTACTTTTTCAGGAACTATAACTAGACCCGCTCTACTTACAGTTCCTCCCCCAAATCAGAAGCTGACCTCCAGCTAGACACGCGCTAACAAAACTAATCTCCATATCTTCTAGATCAAACTCCATCTAGCACTTCTTCAGACCCCTTGTCATATTCTGCCAAACAGATTTCTGAACAGAAAAAGGACTGAAGCCAGTCGTGCGCTTCAGTCTTACCCTTTGATTACAGCTTTTTCACTTTACTTCGGGCTGATTCCGGGTCGTTCCACCCAGCTTCAGTTCGGTTTCAAAGAGTTTATTTCCTTGAGACTTGCCGTTTTCCTTCACCTTGTTCAGAACCATTCGGGCACAGGCTGCACCCATTTCGGCTGTCGACTGCTTGAGGGTCGTCAGGTGTGGATAAGCGATCTGATCCAGGAACACGCCGTCGTGTCCGATGACGCCATAGTCGTTGGGAATATCAAATCCCATTTCCCTGATTTCCCGGATAACACCCAGCCCCAAACGGTCGGATGCACAGAGGAACAGCGTGTTTTTAGGAAAACGATCCAGATTCTCCCGGATGAATGCAGCAGAATACCTCGAGCGGTTTTCCAGACGGTAGACATTCTTTTCCAGTCCATGTGCATCCATGACTTGAGCATAACCTTTTTCTCTGGCATGGGCAAAGGGCTGATCGACATCAATACCGATATAGACGATCTTATCGTAGCCGTCCTGAATGGCAAATTTTGTTGCTTGTTCCATACTCTTCTGATTGTTGCTGTCGACAAAATCGTAGCCGATATCATTTTGACCGTAGACTACCGTCGGCTTCTTCAGACTTTCCACTAGTTCCTTATGCTCATCACGCATGCCACAGACGATATAGCCGTCGGAATCCCCGATCTGCACGTTTTTATGAGTGAGAAGCTGAAGGCTGTACGCATACTTATCCAGCTCATTCGCAATACCAGTCAGCAGAAACATATAATACGGTTCAGTTGTATCCATTTCTTCCAGGATAAGCAGTTTAATAATTTGAGTTCGGTTGTTAGCCAATGCTTTGGCAGCAATGTTCGGCCGGTAGTTCAGTTCCTGCATGGCTTCATAGACCAGCTGCTTCAACTCATCAGTCACTTGTTCCGGGTGATTGATGACACGGGAAACAGTCATTTTGGAAACATTGGCTTTTTTTGCAACATCATTTAATGTGACCAAATGCGTTCTCCTTTCTCTTTCTCAATCTTTCGTTTCAACTATTCACCCTATATTATATCAAGAATCGATACATTCTTTTAGAATAATTTCAATGAAAACTGTGAACTTTTAAGTTCTTTTAAGTTCCGCCCGATTCACCTCGGATAACCAAACAAAACTAATCAGATTACCTCATTAAAGCGCATCAACCAGAAGGAAAGTCAAAACAGTAACAATCACAGTAAAGAAAGCCGTCAGCCAGAACATATCGTAGTCATACTCTTTGTCTTTATGTACTTTTTCGATTACAGCTACCATATTCATGGCACACACAATAGCCCAGATTGTCATTGACAGAGTAGCCAGCATCATAAGAAATGAAAAAAATCGTCTCTCTCCCCTATTCTCAACTTGTTCTATCACCATTATTAGCAAAATAGGGAAGGCTCCAGTTATCAGCCCCCCTACCGTTCAACTAGCTTACGACTTTCTCGACCACTCTAACTTCGTAAGGTGCCAGATCAAGCGTCCCAGACAATGGAGAATGGGTCTGCAGATCCGTCACGTCTTCCATGATCTCAATCGCCTGCATTTCTTCAGTGAAGTTCATGATGAAGATGGTCTGTCTACCCTCAGCTTCTCTTGCCTGAACAGAGACGCCTCTTTTATGTCTGAGATCCAGCGGGGCTTTCAGTCCCAGTGCATCGATCAGTTCACCGTAAAAAGCTTGATGAAAGGCATCGTCAAGACGGGCTCCGATATAATATGTCTGTCCATTATGGTACTCATTTCGAGTAACCGCTGAAGTCCCTTTGTAGAAATCTTCTTCATAACTTCCCAGCGTTTCAGCTCCAGCCATATTCATAAGTGTCGCATAGTCTCTCACTTCATAGGACTGGCCTTTGTAGGAGACATGGTTTCGGTCCGATGGATAAAAAGTATCCGTTTCAGTCGGTTCGATTCCGAACATCTCTTTCAGCGGGCCATACCAGCCCCCAAGATACGTCAGATCGGACTCATCGACTAAGCCAGTGATGTAGGTCCCGACTAGCGTTCCACCGTTCTTAACATAAGCCTGAAGCTTAGTTGCCGTTTCTTCAGACACCATGTAAAGCATTGGGATCAGAAGAATTTTATAATGCTCCAAGTCATCTTCTTTTGACAGAATATCTACCGCAATGTTCCGTTCCCAGAAAGCCTGATAGTGTTTCTGCAGGGTTTCTCCGTAATGCTTCGTCTTCAGTCCGAAGCCTTGAGCATCTTTCAGCGCCCACTCACTTTCCACATCATACAGAATGCCGACATCTGCTTTGCGCTGGTATCCGACGACATGATCCGACAAGGCTTCCATTGCCTGACCGAGCTGTGCCACTTCCTTGAAGACCCTGTTTTCGCTGGACCGGTCGTGATCGACGACAGCTCCGTGGAACTTTTCCGAAGATCCGCGGGACTTGCGCCACTGGAAGTACAGGACGCTGTCTGACCCATGTGCAAGCATCTGCATGGAAGACAGAAAATGCATTCCTGGACGTTTAGCTTTGTTCACATCATGCCAGTTGACCAGGCTTGGTGTCGATTCCATAAGCAGGAACGGCTGATGCTTCATATTGTAGAAGTGATCATTTAAGAAGGCGACACGTGAGGCCAGCGTCGGTGTATCTTCCTGATCATTATGCCAGGCCGGGTAGGCGTCCCAACTGATGACGTCCACTTCCTTGGCAAACTGACTGTAATCAAGTGCGGTAAACGGCACAAACTCCGGATTGTCCGACATGAAGTTTGTCGTGATCGGGATGTCTGGTGTCCGTTCTCTCAATGGAACGATTTCATTTTTATAAAAGTCGATCGTCTGATAAGAGACAAAGCGACGCCAGTCCAGATTCATGCCGTGAACAGCACTTTCCCCAATCGGTGAAGGTGACTCGATCTGATCCCATTCTGTAATCGTATGGCTCCAGAACGGCCCCCACCACGCGTGATTCAACTTATCCAGATCGTTGTCATACTTATTTTTGAGCCAGGCCCGGAAATTCTCCTGACACAGATCACAGTGACATTCTCCGCCGAATTCATTGGAAATGTGCCACATCAGCAAAGCAGGGTGATCCCCATATCGCTCCGCCAGCAGGGTATTCATTTCCTGCGTTTTTCTTCTATAGTATGGAGAAGAGAAGCAGTGGTTATGACGCGCCCCATGGAGCTGCTTGCGTCTGAGCGAATCGACACGCAGCACTTCAGGATGATTCTTTGACATCCATGCCGGCCTTGCCCCACTCGGAGTGGCCAGAATAAAGCGCCCATCGATCGATGCGATCCGTTCAATGACTTGATCGAGCCACTCGAAATGATATACGCCTTCTTCAGGCTCCAGCGCCGCCCAGGCAAATATTCCGATAGAGAAGGTGTTGGTGTGCGCTTTTTTCATCAGCTTAACGTCTTCTTCAAGTATATCCGGATAGTCCAGCCATTGGTCCGGGTTGTAGTCGCCGCCGTGGAGCAGGCGCTTGTCGTCAGTTACTCTTATTCTATCCACTTGTTATTCCTCTCTTCCCACTACTTATTGTAATATGTTTTCAGTTCATTGATCAGATCATCCGCTACGTTCATCAGATAACCCGCTTGTCGTCGGTCTCTCATTTCATCTTTCAGGCAGGCAAGGTAGTCGAGATGATGCTTGTCCAGCAGTTCGCAGTCCTTGTCACTCAAATACTCATTGAGATTTCGAGATTTAAGATAGGTTGGAATGTCCATCCTCCAGGTACTGGACTGCGTCGGATAATGAAGGAGCAGTTCTTCTGCCCGGACGATGCCTTCTGGGGTAAAGTTCCCGATGAAGCGAATGTTGAATCCGCTGTCCTCGATCCGGTCAAAGACTTCCCAGATGGCACAGGTCCACTCTTCTTTTGTACAGATCATCGGTATCGAAGGCACCTCATCCAGAATGCGGGTAAACAGCTCGGGATCATCTACGACATAAACGATGCCGGTTTCGTGAGCCGGATAAACCGCCGTCAGCTTGATCACTTCTCTTAAGGGAACGGTCAGTACGCTTCTCGAATGTACTGCGGCTTCCCACATTGGATGATACCCGGTCTGAGTCTCGGCAAAGAGATTGGCCACCGTAACAGAATCAGAAATATCTTCTCTGAACAAGTTGAACTCCTTCAACAGCTTGTCTTCATTTTTTCTGTTTTCAGGCAGACGGATCGGTTCGATGGCATGTAGGCGTTTAGTTTCCGCCAGAACATGCAGCCAAAGTTTTCCTAATGGACTGGAAGGCTGAAAGGCATCGGCATCCAGTGTGATGATCTGACTGAAAACAGATAGGCGGATCGGTCGACTCGGAAGCAGACGGATGCCTTCGGATAAGTACAGCACATGCTGTTCAAACTGATGGCTCGACTCCTCTATCATATCGTGAATCCATCTTACATCTCGGCTATGGGTGCGCAAATAAGCCAGCCAGTCTTTCAGGAGGGAAAATTCCTTTTCCAGCCGTTTAAGATACAGCGAGCGTTCTTCTTTAGTAGATAATGTCAGCAGCTTTTCGTCAAAATAGGCCTCCAGCAGCTGTGTAAGATCAATTCCATTGAATGGCGGGCTATCCAGTTTCCTGTTGAAGGCTTCAAGGTCAACTCGGCCTTTGATTTTAAGTGAATCAATGGATACTTGAAAAAAATGAGCAATGGACTCCAGCTCTATAAGAGAAAACCCATCCAGCTTAACGTGTCCTTTGATTCTACGATGCGTAAGCAGTTCATCTCTTAACAGCTTGAACAGTTTATCCATTCCAGGCTGAGATTCAAAAAACTGAATCGCTTCATTCAAGTCAGTCATTTTCAGACGTAACTCCTTTCCTGCGGGTGATTTCCCCTACATCTTACCACTAAATCACCTTATTCTGAATTTTTTTAACAAATTGTGACAACACTCTAATTATTTTCATTTTTAACATGCATTTAACCCTTCACCAATCTCCGGCTTGTGATAAGATACTTGTAATGACGCAATTTTCATAGAAAACGCATGAGATTAGCATTTTATTAAATCTGTCTATTAAAGACAGCACAATGTCCCAAATGAATTTGTGAGAAAAAGGAGCTTTTGATTAGTGAATAAAAAACGTGTAATGCTATGGTGTGCAGCCTGCGCAGTGGTTCTTGTACTTGGTATACTTTTACCAGCCACTTCTGCCTTGGCTCATGACCGTCATCACTCTGACGAGTACATAGATATTATCGTCAGGTACAGCGGCGAGGTTCCATCAGAAGAAGACCTCGACCCGGAATTCAAAAATGTACGTACAATGACACTTCTCCCTGTTCAGACGATGTCCGTCCCAGCTTCTTCAATCAAGGACATCAGTCAGATGGAGAATGTCGAACGTATCACCTATGACCAGGAGATGCACACAACCAGTACCGGTCACAGTTACCCCGTTCAGGCCGACGACTGGAATCAGGACATGATCGGTACATTCAATGCCTGGGAAGAAGGCATCACAGGCGAATCAGTCAGTGTTGCAGTTTTGGACACTGGTTTCTATGAGCACGGTGATATTGAGTACGCCGGTGGGTACAGTATATTTGAAGATGACACAGAAAACCCTGACTACTGGACGAACGATCACGACGGTCACGGTACACATGTCGCCAGCATCATTGGTGCCAACCAGGGGTCGCGTGCTCAAGGCGTGGCACCTGGAGTAAACCTTTATGGTGTAAAAGTATATCACCAGAAAGACGGAGACACGACTAATGCAAGTAACCTACTAGCCGGACTACAGTGGGCAATCAATGAAAATATGGACATTATCAGTATCAGTTCAGGCTATGGTAAAGTCAGTCAGGAAATTCATGATCTGATCAAAATTGCCGACCAGCAGGGGATCCTTGTGGTTGCTGCAAGCGGAAATATCTCAGAAAATAAGAACATCATCGATTATCCTGCAGCTCATCCTGAAGTGATCGCTGTGGCCAACGTCGATCAGAATGGTTATCGGGCAAGCGACTCAATGATTTCAGCAAAAAACGAACTGGCTGCTCCTGGTCGAGACATTTTAGGCTTAGGCATCGATGGACCGGATAGTTTCAGAACAATGTCCGGCACCTCTCAAGCAACCCCACACGTTGCTGGAATTGCTGCACTACTGATGCAGAAATATCCAGAGGAATCAGCTGCTCAAATAAGAGCACGGATGGCTGAAAAAGCTAGAGACCTTGGTCCGGAAGGGCACGATGAAGACTATGGATACGGACTCGTTCATTATCTTCCTGAACAGATGGAAGAGCCCGAGCCCGAAGAAGATGATACGGAATCTGACTCCGATGACGACACTGAAACAGAAGACGGTATAACTGATGAAGATACTGATGAAAACGAAAACGGTAATGGAGAAGAACAGGATTCGGAAGAAATAGACGATACCGAATCCCCTCAGGATGACCTGGAAGACGATTCGTCCCCTGAAGAAGAGCCAGCTGAGGATCAGGAATCAGAGGATAGTCAAGACGACGCATCAGATGCTGATGAAGAAGACGAAGCTGAAGAAGAAGAGCCTCATCAGAGTACGGTATGGATCCGCCCTTCAGACACGAACGGGATGGCCGTCATCGATGACGAAGACCTGGAAGCTGTCGCAGACAATGGCCTGCTGGCAATCTCCTTTGACTCGTCACTGGAATATATTGAGCGAGTCAATCTTACTCCAGAACAAGTTGAATCGATCAGAAGCCGAAATATTACACTACTGATTGTACGTATCGATATGGAATGGGTCATTCCGGCAGCTAACCTGACTGAAGGAGAGGCTTTCCTGTCTTTCGAAACAGTTCAGGAGCCTCTGGACTACAGTGAGACTGCTCACAGCGATCTGATCGACTTCTCAATTGAACAGAATGACCAGATGATTACGTCTTTCCCTGAACAGATGACTTACCGCTTCTTTACAGAACAGGCTGAAGCCAATCAGCACCAGTTATACGAGTGGAACACGGCTCAGGAAGAATGGATTCTACTTGGCGACACCTATATTAACAGCGCGGTAGTCGGACAGACTGCATCGGTTGCGACTATGGCTGTCTTTGATCCGATAGAACTGGAAGCTGCCATTTTAAGCAGTGAAGAACCGGAAGAAATAGAAGAAGTAACCGAGGAACCTGAAGAAGAATCGGAAGAAGATGAAACTGAAGAATCAACACGTGCTTCATTCGGTGACGGAGACAGCGAACTCCCAGTTGTACTGATTGGAGGCCTCGTTATCCTGACTTCAGTCGGTGGAGGATTCTACTTCTTTGGCGGTAAACCTAAGCAGTAGAATGGTCATTGCCTAGCTGATTTTAATCTTATATCTGAACAAAAAAGGATCACCCGACGTTGGGCGATCCTTTTTTTTATTTATTTAAATGAATACGGCCGTCTTCTGCCTGACTTGTTTCTAAGCTTGTAAATAATCGGGTTCAGAATAGCCAACAGGACAACGCCCAGGAACATGTAGAACGTCAGTGAATCCCCATCTAAAGTAAAGTCTTCGAGGAAGGTATTTTCAACAATCAGCAAAGCTGTAGCAATTGCCAGATGTGAAATGGAAATAGCCAGAACTGAAAAGAAAGTCACTACAGTGTTTCTGCCTTTTGGAACAAGAGAAAGAACTAAAAACAGCACTAATATAGCCAGGGTAATGCCAAACACTAATCTAAATTCCGTGAATAATTCAAGATCCATTTTATAAACTCCTTTAATTCATATACTTACTATATTCTACAAGGCAACCTCAGAAAATACAATCTTTTTAAAATGAAATATCACTGTCTGATACTCAATTAATAAAACTGCCGTCCAAACAGCCAGCCTCCGATCATATCGGTGACTGAATAGTAGTGTTCCATACGGGACGGATCCACTCCCTGTTCATCGTCGGTCAAGTGCAGGGCTTCAAAAATGATGTGGTGTTCATTGTAAAAGCCAATGTCTTCGAACTGCTCGTCGACCAGCCTATGTTCACGCCCAATCAGATAACTCGAGTCTTCAGACCAGTGAACCACACCGTCCAGCCGAAACGTATAAGCGTCATCTTCTCCATATGAAAAATAATGCTGACTGCCGTTTGAGCCTACATAGGTATAGGGGAAGTCGCGCGTCACTTCCTCATCTTCGTACATCTCAAGCTGAGTCAGATTCTCCCCTAAGCTCTCAGAACGTCTGTAGGCACTGGCGATCGCTGGATCTTCGTGTGTTTCCATACCAAAAATCGTTGCCCGATCTCTTATCCCCGGATGAATGTAGTCATTCTGATCAAGCCAGAAATTATGAGATCGGTGTCCCCACAAGCCGTAGATAATAGCAGGTGTCAGTAGACTGAAAAACACCAGATGACCGATTTTCTGCGCTCTAGTCTTCCGGTCGGTGTAGATCAGTATGAACAGGTAAACTCCTGCCAATATGATCATGGCGATTGCTATAGCCGGCAAGGTAAACGTATAGAACTGTTCAGCTGCCATCCATTGTCTAAACATAGGTCTCTCCTATTCTAATATCCTGTTTTAGTCACGCTGATTCGGGAAAATCCAGTTCGGATAAACTTCACTGATTGCTGTCATACGATAATCAGACAAATCGGCCAGCTCTCTCTGCTCTGTTTCAGGTAACAGAAGAACATCAAAAATAATATCAAAGTCTTTTGCGAAACCTAATGTCTCGAAGCGGTCATCTGTCAGCCTGAACTGCCAGCCGTGAATGTCCCGTTCGCCTCGGGTCCACTCTACAGTACCCCTGATCCGGAATGCATACTGGTCTTCGTCTCCGAAAGAAAAATAATGGGTATCGTCTCTGGATCCCAGATAATCGTAAATCATTGGCTGTACCCTGGCATCAGCTTCATATTTTTCCAGTGCATTCAATTGTCTATAAAGAGACGGGCTCTGACGCTGGGCTCTTATGACCTGCCGATCCTCATCTGACCGAATCCCTAAGATATAGGTATATTCTCTGATTCCGGGGTGAATGTAATCATTCTGCTCCACCCAGAAGCTGTAGCGGAGATGACCGAAGACAAAATACAGCAGACTGAGTAAAAGGATACTGATCACACTTAAATTAGCCCCTTTCCTCAGCTTCTGACCATTGGCTGTGTAAGAATAAATAAAAATATAGACAAACACAAGGACAGCCAGGCCGATTATGGTCCAAGGCATGATTAGTGAGTAGAAGCGTTCGGCTTCGATCCAGGATTCATACATAGGTTAGCTCCTTCTACTTCTCTTCCAGTAACAGCTGGTCGACCATCGGCAGATAAAGAACATCTCCTTCATCCAGGTCGATCACCGGCTTGTCTTCTTCAAACCTCTGTCTCTGCATTTCATTCATTTCATATATTTCCGGGGTAATCTGCCCTCGTTCAAGCAGCGACTGATTGTCTTCTGCGCTTATGACCCCGGCAGGATTCATACGCGAGTGCAGTTCAATAATGGCTACCTCATCATTCTCAGAAAGGAGATAAAGTTCCGAAGCCCTGGGACCCGTAGCACTTTCTATCGTATACTGCCCGGGTGACAGGTGCGTTCCTACACTGTAGTGTCCGGATGTCAGTGTGATCTGCTCTTCACCGAGCCCGGTATTCACCCAGTTGTTCCCGGTTTCTCCAGAATAGTCCACATAAAGGATTGGATCATTCCCGCTTACCTCAACCGTGTAGCCTTCTCGCAAATCGACATAGGCCTGCATCACGCCAGTTTCATTCTGAAAATGCTGATCAAAAGCCACTGAATCAGTTTCGTCTCTAATCACGACGTGTGCTGTGTGGATGATCCAGAATTCAGGCCTGAAATCGCTCGACTCACTTTGAATATAAACCCGACCTTCAGGCAAGTCTTCGCCTACACTATACTCCCCTTCGTTCAGTTCAAAAGAGCCTGCGTCAGAAAAGTCCAGCGCGTCCTCTCTTAATCGGCTGCTCAGCGGATACCGTCTATAGATGCCTTCGAATGCCTCATCCACCTGGGATGATTCGCTGTAGCGCTCAATCGCTTCCTCATCAGGTTCGATCGGCCCCCCATCATAATGCGGTGAGCGGAGACCTGTAAAGCCGGCACAGCCGGAAAGCAGCATAAGTACACCGCTCAGTCCAGTCAGCTTGACGGACAGTTTAAACCGGTTCAGTCTCATGCTCATGCCCCCTGTCGTAAGAATGAAGTTCCAGGCCGTAGAGATGAGAATAATATTCTCCCGTTCCAAGCGGTCCCACTGTCAAGGCACCGTCTTTCATCTGACGGATCATCTGATAAAGAGCCAGCTGTTCTTTTTCATTAAGGGTTTCAAGTGGAATGCACAGCATGCTGTTCCCCAGATGCATAGTTCCTTCAGGCAAAGCTATAGACTCTTCCAGCTTCTCAGTCTGCTTCTGTGTACACATGAGTTTGAAATAGTCGATTTTATCTACATGGTGGTCGAAGACAAAATGCAGCTGCTTGTCTTTCAGGAAAAAGACTTTGTCCGCGTACTCGTCCAGATTGTCGAGCAGGTGGGAAGCGACCATGATGATTTTTCCATCGCGTCTCAGGTCAATCAATATGTCAGAGACGAGCGACACGTTTTCCGGATCGAGTCCGTTCATGACCTCGTCCATGAACATGATCGGTGTATCGGCCGCCACCACCATGGCAAAGCAGAGTCGCTGGCGCATACCTAGAGAGTAGGTGCTGACTTTGCGGTCCACATAGTCTTCCATTTCCAGACGTTTGATGATCGCCTGAACCTGATCGCGCTTGCCTGACCACATATCCGCATACATCTGGATATGCTCCGTTCCGGAAAAGTTTTCATGCAGATCGGCCTGATTCGGAAAAAAGGTGATTAGCTTATGCAGAGCCAGAACATCCTTGTCCTTGGCAGAGTAGGCTGTCCCATCCACTTCGATCGTCCCGGATCTGACCGGAATAAAGCGCATGATCGCATTGAACAGCGTCGTTTTCCCGGTTCCATTCGGTGCCACAAGTCCGATGATCTGTCCATTGTTCAATGTAAACGAGATGTTTTCCAGTACAACACGATCGCCGTAAGCAACGGTCATATCGGTGATAGTTAATGTCATTTAGTTTCTCTCCTTTTTAATCCAAGCGACTGAGTCGGAATGAGGCTGAACAGGTAGTGAAATGCCCCTTCAAGAGCAAGCCAGATCACCAGGGCAATCAACGGCAGGCGCCAGAATTCGATGCCTGGAAGCTGGAACTGTTTCGCCATCTCTCCAGTCAAAACGCCTACGCTGTTTGTGTAGAATGACGGCTGCCAGCCTGTAAGTGGTGGAAAGACCTGCCATAACGTATAAGACAAGACCAGCCCGGCTGTGATGAACAAGGTCAGGTAGACATTTCGGATCATCCAGCTCAGTCCGGTGATGATCAGCAGAAACAGGAAACTGACAATCATGCCCATTCCGATCAGAAGGAGGCTGTACTGCCAGAGCGGGATGTATCTGATGGTCTGATTCATATATATTTCAGTCGGATAATTCAAGCTGCCAGACGTTTCAAAGAACAGTGAAATGAGATAACTGGCCGCCAGCCCACCCAGAGCCACGACCCAAGTCAGGAACCAGAGCATCCCGCTTCTAACCCGCCACTGAGCTTTAAAAGGAACAGGCAGCCCCTGGGTCACACTGTAATTCTTCACTTGATCTTTCGTAAAATGATCCCCCGCGAGCAAAGCGATTGCAATGAACACGATGACCGTCACGAACAATTCAACCTGCTGCTGAAGAATCTGAGACGACGCATACGGGTTCCATTCGATATCAAGGTTGTTGTCTTCAAGTGCATTGAAAAACGCGATCTGCTGCTCCACTTCTTCTATCGACGGCAGATAGACGTCCTGAAGAAGATCATAGGATTCAAAATCAGTTTCTTCATGAAGATAGAGATTATTTTCAGCCATTTCTCGGCCGTTATTTAAATAATCGGACACCACCTCTTCCAGCCCCTCTACAGTATTCCCTTCACGTTGAGTCATGATGTAGCGGTTCAGTCCGATCAGGATCGAATTACGTCCCAGTCTCTGCTGGACTTCCTGACCTATTTCTCCTTCGAAGTGTGAGTCCGGAATCATTCGGAAAATCTGATGCGCATCACTGTATTCTGCACGCAGCTGCATCTCAGGCAACGTCACATTCTGCTGTCTGTAAAGCAAGGAAAAGGACCCGAGAAAGACAAAGAATCCAATCAGCAGCAGGCGTGTCTTCCAGTCTCGAAGCATCAGCCGACTGTTCCATTTAATTAATGTTTTCATCTGTATTCATGCCTCCTATCCTAAGAATGTCTGTCTAGTAATGAGTTTCGATGCCAAGTAGTTCAGCCCTTCAATAATCAGTAGGGTAACAAGCAGGACAATGATGCCTCTTGAATACGGAACAGGTTCCTGGACAATTGCGTCGATCATGCCTGTTGCCGCACCTCCCACCTGATAGTAGGTCTGAGGGTACCAGCTTATATTAAGTCCCAGCAGTTCTGTCGTCTCTTCCCCGTAGTAAAGAAAAGGAAATAACAATGCAAAGGATGTAGCAATCAGAACGACGACATCCTGCTTGACGATCAAGCTGAGCAGCGTATTCAGACGGGTAAAGCCGTAAAGAAGCAGTGCCAGAATCGGCAGTGCCCGGATAAAAAATGTTGAGAGATCAATAACAGACGAGATGGAGGTATGGAACGGTTCGCCTTCAGGTGCGGCTTCAAAAACACCAGCAGGCAGCGATCCAAAACCAAAGCCGTACTGGATGCCATTGACGAGATAGAAAATCCCGGTCATGGCCGCAAAGAACAGCACAACAAAGCCGAGAGCAGCCAGAGACTGGACCATTAGATAGGTAAACCAGTTTTTGGAGACTCCGAGTTTTTGAGTGGTCAGTTTTCTGTCTTTTGTCACCACATCACTGATCATGAACAGCAGCAGGAAAATAAGTATGTAAGGGCCCCATCCGATCAGAAATAGATGCATCTGCTGCAGACTCGTCCGTTCATGAATATGGTGAAAACTGAGCGGTTCGACTTCATTAACGTAGACTTGATTTTTCATAGACTGAAAGTCCCGCTCCTGAGCATAGCCCAGTATGGGAATATTGAACCCTTCAGCTTCTATAACGCTTCCCGGATCTCCCTGAGGTCTGTAGTTAATTGTCAGGTAGCGTCTGGCGTCCCCAGTCCGAATCGCTGTCAGCAGTTCACGCTGATTCACGTACTCGTTTCTGGCTTGCTGATAGGCACTCGTCCCGGTAAAAAATGATGGCAGGGTCTGCCCCGTTTCCAGACGGTCTTCAAAGGTCTGCTGATTTGAGACGATAGACCGCTCGAGCTGAGCAACATCCACATCAAAATCTTCCGTTAGATTAGGCAAGATGAGAAGGCTATGTGCCAGCACGACGCCTAAACTGAGAACCATAACCAGCCTGTTCTTCTTATTTCTCCACATATATTTCAAGGTTTCTTTTATAATCTGCTTGTACATTCAACCGATCCTTTATCTATGTATTTGTACTATTTAAATCATTCTATCATAGAAAACTAAGAAAAAAAGACGTTTTATCATTTTTTTCTAATGCGGATCATTCTTCATACTTTCTTCATAATATGAGCCGTTATATCGGCTCCGATATGACTGTTATTCACTTGAATCATTAATATAGAATTGTTCTTTTATCATGAACCAGTGAGAAACTCACTCGGTATATTTCACTCGTAATATTCTGAATAAACTACATTATGGCACTTTAGAATACAGTTCAGCTTACCAGTTGAGTCGTAAACTAAAGTAGTTTTGATCACGGTCTAGTTTATCAGCACGGTTCATCATTAGACTCCATAATTTTGTATTCATAACGCAGTTTAAGAAGACATTTATCCCTATACTTCACTTACCATTGTAGACAAGGGGCTCGAAAAAGTTTCCGAGAAAATTTTCCACCTCTTCTCTTTTAGTCCTGTTCTTTATAATGAAAAAACTCCCCGAACAGGGGAGTTTTCACTCAATCAATTAATTTTCAATCGTCAGTGCGTATTCGTTGTTCAGCATGTAGGGTCTGTAATACGCAAGTGTACCAGCCATCGGCAGCACATCTTCTGGCAGCTGAATACCCAGCTCGTCACGCAGGTAGGCTCTCCTGCTTTCGATTCGTTTCCACATATCAGGATAGTCTACCCGTATGGCCTGCTTCAATTCATCATCTGCTAGAAGGACCGTACTTTCAGCTGAAACCCCGTTATGGCCAGTCTGAGAAGGAATGAAATCGACTTGAAACAGCATCCCCGACTGAACGACTGCTTCTGATCCTTTGTAAAATGGCGAAGACAGCCATTCTTCATCTGCCGTCAGATGACCCGGGCAAAGATGCCAGCCGTATGTGTCCTGCGGATAAAAATTATTGAAGGCATCATAAAAGTCTCCACCGCGCAGACCTATTTTCAAGTTCGTCAGCCAGTAATGATACGCTTCAAAATAAGGCATGACGACCTCTTCTAAGTATCCTTCATCTACTCCAGCAAGTTCTTCTTCATTTGTCACGGCATAGCCTGACCTGCTCGACAACCCGCCTTTATAAGAAACCGTCAGGGCCACTTTGTCTCCTTTGACGAGTCTATTATCAGTCGGGTAAAGATTCCCTTTTATAAATCGGTCACCGAATGCACCGATCGTGACCACATTGTTGTATTGGCCATCTCTGTTGAGACGGTTCCCCATTTCCAGCTCGCTCACTCCGACAGTCAGACCATTCATCGCATCCAGTACCGCATCTGATGCCAGAGCTGCTCCGTATTCGTAATGTGCCGCTTCATTGGCATTGATGGTCACTCGTGCGCCATTTTCCGGACCGACCAGAAGCGCTGTCGCATTGACAAGCTTGTCTTTTCCGGCAACCGTCTCCAGGGCACTAACGATAAATTGCGAGATATCGAACTGACGAGCCATCCCCGGAATCAGCTTCCAGCCGACAAGGCCGACCTGACTGGACGTATCTATATCTGTCTCTTGAAGAACAGCTGGTGAACTACCCACCACTTAAATCCTCCGGATTTTGAAGTGGGGGCTTCCTACGAACTCCATTCTTGTCTGCACAGGTTTCATGCAGACAGAGGAATCGGATATGGGTAGGCTCAAAAGGCAGTCCCTGCCTCAT
>NZ_FNFK01000004.1:69353-89060 GCF_900101165.1 Alkalibacterium thalassium
TCAATTGGAGCGCCGCCTGTTGTCAATAAGCAAAAACCCCTCGACCAAAACATTTCTTTCCATAATTTCTGCTTTACTTCTGGGAAGTTCTTTTTAATGAGTCGAGAACTGGCGCTTTTGTAGGCATTGATGAATTTGGACAATTCTGTGTTAAGGTGAGCTTTGAACAGGATATGAATGTGGTCTCTATCTTCATTCCATTCGATGAGAGTGATGTTGTAGTTTGTACTCATTCTTAGAAACATATCTTTGGCGTAATCTGAAACAGGGGGAGTGATGACTTTTCTTCGATACTTTATAACTAAGACAAGGTGGTAATACATCGAGAAGACTGAATGATTGTTGTTGTCCAATTCCATTGATATCACTTCCTTTCTGTTGGTTACCACTGAATATAGTATACAACAAAAATAACAGATTAACCACTTCAAGCTATCGCTTGACCAACATTCATCTCCCACTTTCACTGGTGCTTCGCACCCATACGCTTAGAAGTGGGAGACTCCTTTCGGAATTACGTTAAATCATCCAGCTCTCCCATTGGCTGATTCGGCAGTGAGAAAAGCGCACACTTTCTTCCGACAGCTTTTATGCGCGCATGCGGCGCTTTGTTGATATTCTCATTACCCAGTATAAGTGTCGCCGAACCATCCTGGTTTAAAACCAGCAGCGCTTCTTCAAATCTCGGAATGAACCCGACCAGATACTCGAAACTGCTGCCATGTTCCTTGTCGGCATAGATAACTAATGAAGACAGTCCACTGTCTTTCATGCGCTCAAGTACTTTGTTCAACCGTTCCTCTATCGTCTCATCCGTCAGCATGACCTTGCTTCTGATGTTGTCCATTTCTGGCTTCTTAACTTTTTTGACTACAACTACCACTGTCATTCCCATCCTTTTCCATCTTGTTTTTCAGTCAGGCTACACCAAACGCCTGTCTCTTACATCCCTGTCAATCATATCATAGGGAATGAAATTCGGCAGGCCGGGTAAGTGTTTTCTCATTTGAGACCTCTAGTCAGCCATTCTGGGATAACGTCTGATCAGCCAGGTGTCGCAGGCACTGTGTTCCGTCCCGTTAAGTGGCGCCTCAAGCTTCTCAAACCCATATTTACTGTAGAGATGGTTGGCATCTGACAATGAGGCAAACGTTTCAATGTAAAGTGCATCATAATGTTGCGTACCAAAATCCATTGCCTTCTTGATCAGCTGATGAGCGTAGCCATTCCCACGCTCTTTTTTTACAATGTAAAATTTCTGAATTTCTCCAACTTTCTTTTTCTCGTCAAATGGACCGACCCCTATTCCACCGATGACTGTTCCGTCTTTTTCCAGCACCCAGTACTGTCTGTCCGGTTTCTGATAATAATCGTACAGTTCGAACAAATACGGGTCGTAGTATGCTGTCCCCGGCATCTTGAGTCCTTCTTCTTCAAGTGAGCGCTGAACGATCTGACCAATGATGTCATTATCTCTTTCTTCAATTTCCCTAAGTAAAAGCATGCGTTCTCCCCCTTATTATGTTTACCACTTAGCTTATGTGACCTGGTGATCGATGACGCCAGTAAAGATTCGCTCTCACCATTATTTTTCTTATCCTATCATACTTTTTCCAGATGACAAACGAATCAGCGACTATGACCTGCAGGAACTGCGCTGGAATATCGGCTATGTGCTGCAGCAGATTGCCCTGTTTCCCAATATGACAGTAGCACAGAACATCACTACCGTTCCGGAAATGAAAAAATGGTCTAAGGAAGACATGAAAAACCGTGTAACTGAACTGCTGGATACGGTTGGTTTGGACCCTGACAAATACAGAAACCGCCAAATTTCCGAATTGTCAGGCGGTGAGCAGCAGAGAATCGGAGTCATCCGGGCTCTGGCAGCTGATCCAGACATCATTTTAATGGATGAGCCGTTCAGCGCTCTGGATCCTATCAGCCGAAGCCGTCTGCAGAAAGACGTGGTCGAGCTTCAGCACAAACTGAAGAAGACAGTAGTCTTTGTGACGCATGACATGCAGGAAGCCATCAATCTGGGCGACCGCATCTGTGTGATGAATCAGGGCAGGATCGAACAGGTCGGTACTGCCGAAGAGATACTGAAGCACCCGGCCAATGACTTTGTCAAAGAATTCCTGCAGACTGGTCTGCCGCATTATCAGGAAGAAAAGACTGTTCAACATTTAATCGACAACGACTACATCACCAGAACCTCAGATGCACCAAGTACGGCGTCGATCGACGCAGATGCGCCAGTTAACGACTTGCTTTTATTGATGGCAGACCATTCAATTGTCAAGGTGACCCATGCCGATCAGGAAGACTGCATGGTTACACGTGACCACCTGGTTCATTTCCTGGCCAGCCAAGTCAACACTGATAAGGAGGCCTCTGCATCATGACAACTTTAATTGATACTTTCCAGCAAAGAAGCGGCGACCTCGGAACGGCTCTCATCGAACACATGCAGCTGTCCTTTATGGCGTTGATCATTGCTGTACTGATCGCTGTTCCCTTAGGCATTTTTCTAATCGGATACAAGCGCATCGCTGAACCGATCATACAAATCACTGCTATTTTTCAGACTATCCCTTCACTAGCAGTCCTGGGTCTTCTGATTCCACTAGTCGGTATAGGAACAGTGCCTGCGGTAATGGCTCTTATAATCTATGCCCTGCTTCCGATACTTAGAAACACCTATACCGGACTTGAAGGAGTAGACCCGTCTCTTAACGAAGCCGCTGATGCTATGGGAATGAGCCGCTGGCGCAAACTGCGTAAAGTACAGCTTCCACTGGCTATGCCTGTCATTATGGCGGGGATCAGAACAGCGATGGTTCTCATCATCGGAACTGCAACAGTTGCTGCTCTGATCGGTGCTGGCGGACTCGGTAATCTGATCCTTCTAGGAATTGACCGTGGTGACAACAACCTGATCCTGTTAGGTGCCGTCCCGGCGGCACTGCTGGCTATTATTTTCGACCAGCTGCTGCGCTACTTCCAGAATGCGTCATTCAAAAAGACTGCGACCATTCTCGGTTCAGGTCTTCTTATGATCCTGCTTCTACTGGCGGCCCCCCTAGTCTTCGGAGAAGATGAGGATATCGTCATTTCAGGAAAACAGGGAGTAGAACCTGAAGTGCTGATGAACATCTACAAACTGCTGATCGAAGACCAGAGCGATATAACTGCTGGTGTGGAACCAAACTTCGGTCAGACTAACTTTGTCTTCAATGCATTACGGTCAGGTGAAATCGACATTTATACAGAATTCACCGGGACAGTCCTGACGACATTCTTCGATATCGTCCCTGAACCTGGTACAAGTGAAGAAGAAGTCTTTACAGAAGCTAGAGATCTGATCTCAGAAGAATACGACATGACACTGCTGAATCCAATGGCTTTCAATAACACGTATGCTTTAGCCGTCACTTCTGAATTTGCTGAAGAACATGATCTGGCGACTATTTCCGATCTTGCTAATGTCACTGACGAGGTTGATGCCGGGTTCACACTGGAATTCAATGACCGCGCAGACGGCTACCCTGGTATCCAGGATATGTATGGCATCACATTCGGTAATGTAACAACTATGGATGCCCAGCTGAGGTACACGGCTATCGAAAGAGGCGACATCAATCTGATCGTTGCCTACAGTACGGATGCCGAAATCGATGAATACAATCTCGTCGTGCTCGAAGATGATCAGGGATTATTCCCTCCTTACCAAGGTGCACCACTGATGCTTGACGCCTTGCTGGATGAGTACCCGGAAATCGAAGAGATTCTGTCTGTTCTTGACGGCCTGATCGACGATGATCAGATGCGAGGAATGAACTACGAAGTAGCCTTTGAAAGTCGATCAGCTGAAGATGTCGCACGTGACTTCCTGATTGAACAGGGTCTGATTGACGAATAAATTCTTTCAGAAAAACAATTATATGATCAAAGTCCAGCTGTTTTTACGGCTGGGCTTTTTCACTTTTTAAACCTCTATCGGTTTGGTCAATGTTCGGGTTTTACCCTAATAAAACGATGCGGAACAGTGAATATTCGTGTTTTTCTCCTCTACAACTGAACGTTCTGAGCTTTACCTATTGATAACATAATTAATTTTTGATTAGATTTAAATACTTTATGCGAATAAATAAAATTGATCGACCCCTCTTTATCCCTATCACAACAGCTTTTGAAACGGCTATCACGATATTTTAAATCCTATCTATTAATGAGAAGTTACTCATTGTAAAAAAATGCCTGAAAATACTATTTGATAAGCTTCCACCGCTTTGATACACTAATCCTTAAAATTATCAGACCGAACAGCCAAATCTTAAGGAGGATTTTCATTTATGTCACAATGGGAAACGAAATTTGCTAAAAAAGGCTTCACTTTTGATGATGTACTATTAATGCCGCAGGAAAGTCATGTTTTACCGAACGATGTTGATCTGAGTATCAGTCTAACCGATAAAGTCAAATTGTCGATCCCCGTATTAAGTGCCAGCATGGACACTGTGACTGACTCCCGAATGGCAATTGCCATGTCCCGTCAAGGCGGACTAGGAATTATCCATAAGAACATGTCTATTGAAGACCAGGCGATGGAAGTCCGTAAAGTTAAACGTTCTGAAAACGGCGTGATCATTGATCCGTTCTACCTGACACCGGACCACCTGATTTCTGACGCTGAAGAACTGATGTCCCGCTACCGTATCAGCGGTGTGCCTTTAGTCAATTCTATGGAGGACCGTGTACTTGTCGGTATCCTGACAAACCGCGATCTGCGCTTCCTGACTGACTATACTCAAGCAATCAGCACAGCAATGACTAAAGATGACTTAGTTACTGCACCAGTGGGTACGTCTTTAGAAGAAGCCGAGAAAATCCTTCAGAAACATAAGATCGAAAAACTGCCGATCGTTGACGAAAATAACCGTCTAAGCGGGCTGATTACAATCAAGGACATTGAAAAAGTCGTTGAATTCCCGAATGCTGCGAAAGATTCACACGGCCGACTACTTGTTGGGGCAGCTATTGGTGTAACCAGCGACTCATTCGAACGTGCTCAAGCGCTTATCGATGCGGG
Source organism: Alkalibacterium thalassium (assembly GCF_900101165.1). GTDB lineage: Bacteria > Bacillota > Bacilli > Lactobacillales > Carnobacteriaceae_A > Alkalibacterium > Alkalibacterium indicireducens. Next base: position 74,449 of record NZ_FNFK01000004.1, read on the forward strand.
CGTTGACGTGATCGTTATCGATACGGCTCACGGACACAGCGCCGGTGTTATCCGAAAAATCAAGGAACTGCGTGAAGAGTTCCCTGATGTTGCACTGATTGCAGGAAACGTCGCAACTGCAGAAGGCACACGTGCTTTATTCGAAACTGGCGTAGACGTCGTTAAAGTAGGAATCGGTCCCGGATCGATCTGTACAACTCGTGTCGTTGCTGGTGTCGGTGTTCCTCAGATCACTGCTATTTATGACTCTGCGACAGTTGCTAGAGAATACGGTAAAGCCATCATTGCAGACGGTGGAATCAAGTACTCCGGCGATATCGTAAAAGCTCTCGCTGCCGGAGGACATGCCGTCATGCTGGGTAGCCTGCTTGCAGGAACAGACGAATCACCTGGTGAATTCGAAATCTTCCAGGGCCGTCGTTTCAAAACTTACCGTGGTATGGGAAGCCTGGGCGCAATGAAACAAGGGTCAAGTGACCGTTATTTCCAGGATTCTAAAAATGAAGCCAACAAGCTGGTTCCAGAAGGTATTGAAGGCCGAATCGAATACAAAGGAAGCCTGCAGGAAGTCATCTTCCAGATGCTAGGTGGACTGCGTTCAGGTATGGGCTATGCAGGAGCAAAAGACTTGAAAGCCTTGAGAGAAGACACTCAGTTTATTCAAATGAGTGGTGCCGGACTACGCGAGTCTCACCCACATGATGTTCAAATTACAAAAGAAGCCCCGAACTATTCCGTACGCTAATTGATAAAAATTTCTAAGATAAGGGTGAATTGAGTGACCTCTACTATTGATACGACAACATTAGAAAAACTGATCGTTCTGGACTTCGGAAGCCAGTACAATCAGCTGATCACGCGCCGTATAAGAGAATTTGGTGTTTATTCCGAGCTGCTTCCGCACACAACAACTGCAGAAGAACTGAAAAATATGAACGTTAAAGGCATTATCTTCTCCGGTGGACCGATGAGTGTCTATGACGAGAATGCCTTCTCGATCGATCCGGAAATATTCGAACTGGGCATTCCGATTCTAGGTATCTGTTACGGCATGCAGTTGATGACCTATATGCTTGGCGGAGAAGTCAGCCCAAGCAAAAACCGTGAATACGGAAAAGCTGAAATCAGTGTGCAGGACCGCACAGCCGCTCTATTTACAACACTAGAGGAAGAAGAAAATGTCTGGATGAGCCACGGGGATTATGTGACTAAAAGTCCGGAAGGCTTCACTGTCACAGCTTCAAACGATCACTGCCCGATCAGTGCCATACAGAATTTGGACAAAAATTTCCACGCCGTACAGTTCCACCCGGAAGTCCGTCATACAGAAAACGGCAATGAAATTCTGCGCAACTTTGCCTTTGGTGTCTGTGAATGCTCAGGCAACTGGACTATGCAGAACTTCATCGACATGGAAGTTGATAAAATCAGAGAACTCGTTGGCGACAGAAAAGTCCTGCTTGGATTATCCGGCGGTGTCGATTCAAGTGTTGTCGGCGTGCTTCTGAATAAAGCCATCGGAGACCAGCTGACTTGTATCTTTGTCGACCACGGCCTGCTTCGTAAAGACGAAGGCGATCAGGTCATGGCCAGCCTAGAAGGTAAATTCGGACTGAACGTGATCCGCGTCGATGCAAAAGACCGCTTCTTAAGCAAACTGAACGGCGTATCAGATCCTGAACAGAAACGTAAGATCATCGGAAACGAATTCGTCTATGTCTTCAACGACGAAGCAGCAAAACTCGACGGTATCGACTTCCTGGCTCAAGGAACCTTGTATACCGATGTCATCGAAAGTGGAACAGCCACAGCTCAGACCATCAAGTCTCACCACAACGTTGGCGGACTTCCTGACGACATGACCTTCGAGTTGATCGAGCCGTTGAATACTCTATTTAAAGACGAAGTACGTGAACTCGGACTTGAACTGAACATGCCTGAGTCACTTGTCTGGCGTCAGCCATTCCCTGGACCAGGTCTAGGGATCCGAGTGATCGGTGAAATTACTGAAGAAAAACTTGAAATCGTCCGCGAAAGTGACGCGATTCTAAGAGAAGAAATCAAAAAAGCTGGCCTTGACCGCGACATCTGGCAATACTTCACGGTCCTGCCCGGCTTCAAGAGTGTCGGTGTCATGGGAGACGGCCGCACATATGACTATACAATCGGCATCCGTGCCGTTACTTCCATTGACGGCATGACTGCAGACTTCGCCCGGATCCCGTGGGACGTCCTGCAGAAAATATCTGTCAGAATCGTCAACGAAGTCAAGCACGTCAACCGTATCGTGTATGATGTTACGAGTAAACCACCTTCAACTGTTGAGTGGGAGTAATACTTAATAACGAATATAGTATTAAGGTTCTCATTTTAAGAAATATTCTAAAACAGCCTCATTTTGTAATAGTCTACAAAATGAGGCCGTTTTATTAATTGATGAGTAGTTTCAAAAATATACAGAAGTAAGGACTTTTCCATAGAAATAAGGCACAGTTCATTAAACTTTTTAATCTATCTCGCCATATTTATGTTCAGTTTAGCGCTTCAATTATTTAATGTTCCTTTTTTCCTTGGTCCTCTTCCAATCGCTATTGTCTTTTATATCATTATTTACAAAACTGTTAGGCTGATCAGATTAGAAAAAGCAAGCACCACTTCCAGACAATAATTATAAAAGGCATGCCATGGAAAATAAAATTCCGGCATGCCTTTCTCATGTTCTTTTTCATGTATCTAAGCTCGGTCATCTTAATCCGCCGGCCGGTGATCTCCGGTCTCATAATCCAGTTCGATGCCATCCTGCTGGTTGGGGACGAACACGTTGAAGGTCAGAGTTTCTCCGTCATCGTCTACAGAGAAACCTTCCATGATAATGCCGTGGGCAAGAAGATTGTCTCCTTCAAATAATGGCGTGATCCGGTAGCGGACCTGCATCTCTGTTTCTTCGACCACATTGGCGACGAAGTTTTCAAATGGCAGCATCCCCTCGGCGTTAAACTGACGTGTCCCGGTCATAAGGTTCTCAGGTCCATCATACCCAGTCATCTGATGTCCAATTAAATGGCTGCGGTTATATAACCAGTTCCCTGACACAATTTCGTAGTTCCCTTGATTCCATCCCGTTGGTTCAATATGTCCGATTGATCCGCGCTGTTCTGCCGGCATCAAGTCGATATCAAGCAGTGCTTCCGCTACGCCCACCCGTCCAAGTTCATCCAAGTCAGCATACGTATGAAAGGGTTCACTGACTTCCAATTCTTCATTAGTGAAAAACGGGATATTGTCATTCACTTCTAAGTATAGTGAGTCGATAGGTAAGTCATCCGGTCCCGGAATATCCGCTTCTGCTATTCCGCTAACAGTGTCTGAACTGCTCTCCGTTAGCCCTAAGGCGTCTTCCAGAAGGTCACACCCACTCAAAAATAAAGCCGAGCTAATCAGCCCGACCGCTGTAACTTTTTTCAACATGTAATCAAAACACCCTTTATTCCTCCGAGCAGCTTTACTTATTACTAGCTACTCTATTTTTTATAACACATATGCCAGAATTGAACCGATTGCCAGGAGAACCAGAATGACTTTCAGATATTTGTGTGTTATTTCCTGTACTTCTACTCGGTCAGGAAGTAAGTCCTTCACTGTTTTCTTCATCAGGCCACACCTTTCCTACTGACAGCTTATCAAATCAAGCTCCCGTGTACCAGGTCAGAATGCCTAAAACGGCAAAGAGGATCGGTATGATTTGTATGAACAAAGCGGCTAGAGCAGCCATCGGTACCCAGCGCTCCGTTTCGTAAGTATTTGTATAATTCAATATGTAAAGCGAAAACCCTATTCCCAGAACAGGAACAAGGTACGCCAGCATAATGAACATAGGCAGTTTACGTGAATCAAAAGATTCGATCTCATTTGTGTTCATCTGTTTGTGCTCCCTAAATTCGTAATGGTAGTTCATGTCTATTTCCGGTTGATCCTCTTTCTTCTGATATAGAAAATATACAGATAAAAGAGCCCCAACATGGCTATATAGACAAGTCTCAAGTTAATTAATGTCTGATTAATAGCAAATTCATAGGCGAAGTTGTAAAGCAGCAAAAAGAGTATTGCCGAAAATGCGACTGCAACGGTTGTTTGTTCTTTCTTCATAACGTTACCCCTTTCGGACATCATTGGGTCAGTAACAACACCACGCTTCCAAGACAATCCTATGCATGCGATTGTTCCCACACAAAGTCTAACGGAAATAACGTGATAATCAATTATACACTGAACAGGTTCCGATTGTCTTATAATTCAAACTGGAAAAAGGATAATAAAGGGGAAAAAGCAGAAAAGAGCCTGTAAAGGAGCTCTTTTCTGCTTAAATTAGGGAGAATATGGGTTAGACGACTTCCAATTGTTTTTCCTGAATGGCTTTCAGTCGATTCGGATAGTCTGTGATGATAGCGTGAATATGTGGGTGTGAGGCTTTTATTAAGTCTGCTCTCTCGTTAATGGTCCATGTGTTGACCCCAAGCTCATATCGCTGAGCAGTTTCGAGCATCTCTTCATCAATACACAAGGCGTGAGGATGAATATAATCCATACCCAGCTCTTTGGTCAACTGAAAAATATGCTCGTTACAGCCGGGAACAAGAAGACCAGTCTGAACCCCTTCAGATAACTGCTTGACCCGCGCCATATTGTTTCGATGGAATGAAGAAATAATCGTCCGGTTTTCTACACCGTATAAAGATATCAAATCAAGGACCTTTTTTTCGAGACCAATGTCTTCACTCGTTTTTGTTTTAAGCTCGATATTAGTCAGAAAAATTTTATCGTGTGCCCATTCAAGGTATTCAGACAAAGTCGGAATTCTCTGATCAGGCAGCCCCTCCTGAAGCACGCCATCAACCGACCATCTTCGCACCTCTTCCAGTGTCATCTCAGCTACATAACCTGTCCCGTTTGTCATTCGGTCAAGTGCTTCATCGTGGAAAATGACAACTTCTCCGTCTCTAGTCATCTGGACATCGAGTTCCACCCCATCCGCACCAGACAGAAAAGCTTCTTCAAAGGCAATCATCGTATTCTCAGGAAACTTTCCGCTGAACCCACGGTGGGCCAGATTAAGAGTTCTCATGATACAAGGTGCTCCTCTCTTGATTTGGCTGCCGGTCTAAATGGTGACCGCAGCAGGGTCTTCTCTTTCTGATGATCGAACAAGTGCCACTTATTTGAATCCACTCTCAAGCAGATGCTGTCTCCAACGGATACTTTCGTGTCTGGCGAAGCTCGCACGGTCAGTGCATCACATTCGTCAATCGCTACGTGAATGTACATGTCGCTTCCCATCTGTTCAATCGTCTGGACTTCAGCTAAAAATGACTGGTTGTCTCTTATATGTGAAAGCTGGATATCTTCCGGACGAATCCCAGCATAAACACGCTGGTCATCTGACTGTCCCGTGATCAGGCGGCTCGTCAAGCCACTGCCTAAATTAATATACTGCCCATTTATTTTGATCTGCCAGTCTGACCGCCTGTGAATGCGTGTCTTGAACACACTCATTTTCGGACTACCGATAAATTCTGCAACAAAGCGTGTTAATGGATACTCATATAAGTTAAACGGCGTGTCTATCTGCTCCAGATTGCCGTCATTCATCACGGCGATACGGTCTCCCATGGTCATAGCTTCTGTCTGGTCATGGGTTACATAGACAAATGTTGTCTTCAGTTTACGGTGAAGCTTTATGATTTCGGCTCGCATCGCCACTCTTAACTTCGCATCCAAATTGGATAAGGGTTCATCCAGCAGAAAAACTTTCGGATGTCTGACCATCGCTCGGCCAAGGGCGACACGCTGACGCTGTCCGCCTGAAAGGGAAGACGGTTTACGCTCGAGAAAGTCAGTGAGTCCAAGGATACCTGCCGCTTCACGAATGCGTCTGTCTCTATCCGATTTACTGAATTTCTTCATTTTCAATGAAAAGCCGATATTCTCGTATATAGACATATGAGGATATAAGGCATAGTTCTGAAAGACCATAGCAATGTCCCGATCTTTAGGAGACAAATGATTGACTAGCTCCTGCCCAATATACAGACCCCCATCAGATATAGCTTCCAGGCCTGCAATCATTCTCAGAGTGGTCGATTTACCGCAGCCGGACGGTCCGACAAAGACAAGAAATTCCTTATCTTTAATAGACAGATCCAACGGTTTAACGGCTACTGTTTCATTGGCGTACACTTTACTTACTTGCTTCAGCTGAACATCAGCCATTGATAGCCCTCCTCAATCTTATTCCGGTGTATTGATCAGGTTGTAATTTTCAATAGCCGAGTTGATTTGAGCAGCCATTTCCTCTGCTGCCTCTTCAGGTGTCGCTACACCGTTCAGCATGTTTTCAATTTCATTTTCAATGATCTGACGAGCTTCAGGGAAGACACTTAAGAATGCTCCTTGAGATTCGGCACTTGATTCATGCAGCTGGTCGATAGCTGTCTGGAACTGAGGGAAGTTCTCTATATTTTCTTTAAACACATCTTCTTCGTGAGCAGCTGTGGTGATAGGGAAGTATCCTGTTGAAGAGGCCCAGTCAGCTTGAATCTCAGGTGAAATCAGGAACTTGATGAATTCCCATGACGCCTGTTCTTTTTCATCATTTCCGCTTTCAAGCGCCCATAGAGACGCACCACCTATAGATACACCTCCGTCGTCACCTTCTTTTACAGCTGGAAGATACGCTGTACCTACTTCAAAACTGCCATCTACCTCATTCAGAATACTGGACAAGCTAGCCGTTGAAGCTAGAGTCATTGCTGCCTGGCCTGATACGAACTCAGGTATGCCGCCTTCTCTTCCGACATTAGGTGCCGCTCCAGATTCGTACAGGGCATACCATTCTTCAAGGATATTGATCATTGCATCGTTGTCCATGAAAGACACTTCAGTGGCCACATCGTCACGTCCATTGCCGTTATTCACGAGATCCAGGCCTTGCTTGGCTGTAAACTGTTCAACGAACCAGCCGTAAATGGTCAGTGCAATCGGCATGTCTGCTCCACCTTCATTGACCAGGGCATCGTGCATGTCCTCGATTTCACTCAATGATTCAGGAGGGCCATCAACGCCGGCTTCTTCAAACATGTCCACGTTGTAATACAAAACAGGTGTAGAAGAGTTGAACGGCATAGAATACAAGTCATCATTTACCGTATAGTAAGCGGCAATATTCGGTTCGATTTGAGAAATATCGTATCCTTCACTATCAATGAAATCTTGCATAGGCACGACATATCCGGAGTCAAGCATATAGCGTGACCCGATATCATAGATCTGAACGACATCCGCTTCAAGATTTCCTAATGAGGCACTTCTAAGCTTGGTAATGGCATCGTCATACGTGCCCTGGAATTCAGATACTACTGTAATATCCAATTCATTCGTCTCATTGAAGCGATCGACCAGCTGATCGACTGCCAGTCCTAAGTCTCCACCCATAGCATGCCAGAATGTGATCGTCTGCCCTTCTCCTGTAACATCGGTTGAGACTGCTTCCGTTTCCGGCTCAGCTGCGTCTCCTTCAACAACAGCAGAATCCCCATCATCCGTGGTGCATGCTCCAAGTGCAAGTAGTGCTGCCGCTGATAGTGCCAAACCTTGAATACGTTTCGATAAAGTCATGTATTTCTCTCCTTTTTATGTGTAATTTATCCTTTAACTGACCCGGCAAACAGGCCTTTGACTAATGATTTCTGACCGATTATGAAAATAAACAGTGACGGGATCAGGACAATAACAACGCCCGCGAGCATGAGCACGACAGATTGTGAATCGACGCTGTTCATCATACTGACACCGATTTGAACCGTCCGGTAACGGTCTGAACCTGAGACGAGAAGCGGCCACATGTACATGTTCCATGCATTTATAAAAGCGTTGACTGACACCGCTCCGATCGCTGGTTTACTTAACGGCAACAGGATCTGAAAAATGAACCGAATATTACTGCAGCCGTCCATTTTTGCAGATTCGTAAAGCGCAATTGGGAAGCTTTTGTAAAACTGTCTGAAGAGAAAAATAGTTGTCGCCGATGTCAGAAACGGTACTATCAGAGCTCTGTAACTGTCCAGCCATCCCCATTGTCCAATTTGTAAGTAATTGGATACGATTGTTGCTTCCCCCGGCACCATTAATGTTGCCAGTACTAAAGCAAAAATGATTTCCTTGCCTTTTGATTCCAGAAATTGAAATGAAAAGGCTGCAAGTGCTCCCGATACGAGCTGACCTACTGTGATCAATGAGGCCACTATGAACGAATTAGCAATATACTGTCCGAGCGGAGCGACTGCAAAGGCATCCGCATAATTGGACAATTGAAGGCTTTCCGGCAGTAAGCGGAATGTGGATGAATAGACCTCTCCTGGTGACTTGAGAGACATTGATACCGCATAGAGTAACGGAAACAGAACAACGAGCATGACAACGGTGTTTATTCCCAAAAGACCTGCTTTTTGTACTTTCTTCTTGATCTCCTGCCTCCTGATGAGTGAAGCCTGTTCATCGTCAAGTATAAACGGGCGTGTTTCTTCGACTTGTGCAGCCACTTTAATTCTCCTTTCTCTGAGTCCTGAACATGAACACGGTCAATATGCCTACAATAATAAATAGAATGACTGATTCAGCTGAAGCCAACCCAAATCGGAAATTGACGAAGGCGTTTCTGTATATGTCGTGAACGATCACGTTAGTCGATTCACCGGGTCCTCCTGAAGTCAGGATACGAATCTGACCAAATGACTGAAAGGCACTGATCACATTAATGACCAAGATATAAAATGAAATATGTTTAAGACCCGGAAGCGTGATGTACAGGAACTGATTCCACGTATTCGCACAATCCACTGAGGCACTTTCATACAGGCTCTCATCGACATTGGACAGCCCCGCACTGAAGTAGAGGAAATTGATTCCACTGTTCAGCCAGCCCGTGAGCACGGCTACACTGATCAAGGCCCATCTTGGGTCCGCAAGCCAGCTGATATTCGTTCCGAGAATCTGATTCAATGCTCCGATTCGCTGATTAAGTAAAATACTGAACACCATGGCAATGCCACTGGATGCCACAGCCATCGGCATAGCGTAAACAGTAGAAAACAGTCGAATACCCGGAAACGTCCGGTTACACAAAAGTGCTGTCAGAAACCCGAACCCCATACCCAGTATTAGTACAATAGCTACATATTGAAACGTTACAATTAAACTGTTCTGAAAAGATGACGACGTCAATAAGTCGGTATAGTTCTGAAACCCGACAAAAACACGTTCGATCCCTCTGTTATCTGTGAGAAAAAAACTTCTATATATAGTCCGAAAGAAAGGCAAATACGTAAATAAGAAAAAGATAGTCAAAGCTGGTATCAGGTACAGGTACGTTTCGATGCTACATTTTTTCTTTCCTCTCTTTTTTCGTATCCCGTTTCCTTTATCGTCAAGTAATGGCTGATTAAGTTCCATAGCGTTCCTCCCATTCATCGCTACCGTTTTGTTTTTTATTACATAACTATCGTAGCAATCCATTGTAAATCCCCTGTAAGAATCGCGCTGTTTTTTGATGATCTATGTAAAAGTTCAATATAAACCCTGGTGTCTCCTTTACAATTAAGTAACCCCCCACACATTTCAGACAAAAAAAGCGTTACCTCCCTAAAATTAAGGAAAGTAACGCTTGTATCTAATATTTTTGCTAGTTTATACTGTCGGCACACTCATATCCAAGTGGTTAGCAACACCTTCAGCTAGTTCAGGTGTAACCTGGTGGAACAGTTTCAATTGACGCTCGATGATCTGCTCGTCTCGAACCCCTCTTAAGTGATCCGCAAAGTTTTTATACAGACGACCGCGCTCGTCTTCAGAAAAGACTTCCATGATCAGCTTACGCGGCTGAGAGAAGTGGTCTGCCTGGTCATAAGGCACGCTGTCTGCTTCGCCTGACACTTTAAACGGCTTGAAGTTGTCTTCTCTTGACTCTTTGATTCCATCATAGCTGTTCGGCTCATAGTTGACTGCTTTTCCGCCGTTATGGTAAGCCATCTGTCCATCGCGCTGATGATTTCTGACTTCCGCTTTAGGTGAGTTGATCGGCAGCTGGTTATGGTTTGTTCCGACACGGTAACGATGAGCATCGGCATAGGCAAACAGACGACCTTGAAGCATTTTGTCCGGTGACGCTTCAACTCCTGGTACAAAGTTACCCGGTGAGAATGTAGACTGTTCTACTTCAGCAAAGTAATTTTCAGGGTTACGGTCAAGGACCATTTTACCGACTTCAATCAGTGGATAGTCTTCGTGAGACCAGACTTTAGTGACATCAAATGGATCGTACGCATATTGAGCCGCTTCTTCTTCAGGCATGATCTGAACTTTCAGAGTCCATGACGGGAAGTCGCCCTCTTCAATCGCGTTGAATAAATCTTCGGTATGATAGTCAGGGTGCTCTCCGGCAATCTTAGAAGCAGTTTCCGGATCCATATTCTTAACGCCCTGGTCTGTTCTGAAGTGGTATTTCACCCAGAAAGACTCGCCGTCTTTATTCACCCATTTGAATGTGTGACTGCCGTATCCATGCATGTGGCGCAGCGTCGCAGGAATCCCTCGGTCAGAATGCAAGATTGTGATCTGATGCAGTGATTCCGGTGATAGTGACCAGAAATCCCATATCATATTAGGATCCTTCAAGTTTGTCTGTGGCACACGCTTCTGTGTATGAATAAAGTCAGGGAATTTGATTGCGTCACGGATGAAGAAAATAGGTGTGTTGTTACCAACAATGTCATAGTTTCCTTCATCTGTATAGAATTTAACTGCAAATCCGCGTGGGTCACGAACCGTATCAGCTGAACCCAGTTCGCCGGCAACTGTTGAGAAGCGGATAAACATAGGTGTTTCTTTTCCTTCTTCAGAGAAAAGATCTGCTTTGGTGTACTTGGCAATGTCTGGATTGGTTACTGTGAAATGGCCATGAGCCCCTGCACCTTTTGCATGCACGACACGTTCAGGCACACGTTCGCGGTTGAAGTGAGCCAGTTTCTCAAGTAAGTGAACGTCTTGGATTAAAGTTGGGCCGTGGGTACCGGCTGTCATTGAGTTCTGATTGTCTCCAACTGGAGCACCAGTGGATGTTGTTAATTTACTATTATTCTCAATCATCTTATGTATCTCTCCTTACATTTTATGAACTACTATATTATAATAGATATAAACTGAAAAACCAAGACCCTATTGCAAATATGCCTTTTTATTTCAATGATATGCTTTTTTAAGTTGAAACTAAGGCAAACATGTGTTAATTTAATTATTGTAAGAAAACTATCTAAAACATACATAAGGAGATTGGTCTATATGAAAAAACTGAATACAAAAACAGTTTTACTTGTCCTTTCAGCAGTCATCACACTCATGTTAGTGGCTTTACTAACAGATGTTTTACCTACTTACAGTGAACATGGTCGTTCAATGATCGTGGGAACTCTTGCTTATATCGCCATGGGTGGTATAGTTTTATCCAAACCACTGGACAACAAGCACGTCGCTACCGTTTCTGGGATCATGAGTGCCGGATTCATCGCGGCTCACATTCTCATTGAAGCAGCTTTATTCTCAACTATGGGTATTGCAGCAGTCACTAACCCATTTGGTTATGCGGCTGTCGCAGCGCTGATTTTAGCAGCACTGGCGTTCGTCGTAAGCAAAGTCAAAGCACTTGAAAACATCAGCCTGTACGTGAATGGCTTTATGACAACTGGAGTGACACTGGTTTATTACCACGTGGCTTCACTTGCTCCTATAAGAGCATCACTCTTATTCTTTATCCCGTTCACTCTATTCTTCGCATGGACTGTCGCTCAATACGGCATGCAGGTTTCAGAAGTAGTTAAAACACGCAGACAGACTGCGTAATATAAGATAAACCGAAAGACCAGTGGCCCGTCATTCAAACGGCAGCGACTGGTCTTCTTTTTTATCGTTATAACTTAATCTGACTGTTTTTTAACGGCACCCAAAGCTCACAGAAGACATTTGCCTCTTTTTCTTCAGGATAGAATTCATATTCGGTCTCTTCGAGCAACTTATAGCCTGTCTGTTCTTCGAATTCCCGGTTGATCATGTCCCACGTCTCACTCACACTGCTCGGAGTAGTTCCGATACACTTGAATACCACCCATTTAGAAGAAGAGAGTCTCCACAACTGATAACCGTCTGGCACCTCGCCTCCATCGTGATTCACACCTATTTCGAATTCAAACGTCCCCTTCTCTTGCGATATCGGTGTACATGCCCCATAAATATCGGACGTTGCAGCATGCTTTTCTAAAACCTGCATCACTCCTGACTCCATACTTTTCTTCCAGAAATCTGGAATAGTATAGGACACTTTCTCGGGGTCGGTGATAGCCTCCGACGGAAACTGCTCCACTCTGGCCAGCAACGTAACGGGCTCCCGTTCGACAATTCTGTACTCCATAACTCTTCTCCTTTTTTCTCTTTTTTACCTGCAGTGTCCTCGCAGCCTGTCGCTTTCTCTAATTACTTTCTAGCTTCAGGCCTTGCGGAACCCCATCCCCAATCTCACCTTTATTCTACTCCTATATCCATAGAAAAACAGCTATGATTCCTCAAAATTATATATAAAAAGAGCCCCCTCAAGAGCTCTTTCATCCAAACTATACAATTGCCACACACTTTTTGCTATCGTGTGCCGATATACAGCAGAATGTAACTGACTATGTAGACAAGTGTAGTAGCGGATGTCACTATGTAGAGAATCGTTTCAGATCGTGACTACAGACCCCGTTTCTTTTTCTTTCTCAAAGACCTCTCAAGAATGATCGCGACAATAAATAGTATAAGAATAGACACTTCGTTTAAACTTTCCAGTACTGAAATCAATGGTCCTACATCCCCTTCTGGCAACAGATTCTCTATTAACAACTAACGTAACACAAAAAGGCACTCTACTTAAACAGTGCCTTTTTGTGTATTTAATTTTTCTTTGCCACCGGGATCCATATTTCACAAAACAGATTGTCTGGTCCATCAGCAGGGTATAATTCAAAGTCCGTGTCATCAAGCATGTCGTAGTCCGAACCGGGTAGAAACTCTTTAAATATACGCTCCCAGGTGTCTGCTATGCAGCCTGGTGTGTCACCGATACAGGAAAAAACTGCCCACATTGTCGGGGTCACGTCCCAGACCTGATACCCCTCAGGGACTTCGCTGCCATCATAAACCATTCCGATGCCGTAATCAAAATAGAGACTGTCCTTAGATACAGGCGCACAGACACCATAAAAATCGTCCGTTTCTGCATGCTGCATCAGTTCTGTAAAGACTCCTGATTCTCTACTGTCTTCCCAGAAGCCAGCTATCTTATTGACCTCTTTTCCGTTTTCATCCACAGCTTCCGTTTCGAACTGCTCGACCTTGGCAACCAGCTGAAACGCTTCTTTTTCGACTATTCTATACTGCATGATCGTGCCTCCTTCTGTTGATATTCTTATCACGAGGCGATTGAAACTGTTCAACGGAGCATCCGCTTTTTTAGCTTTACTTGGTGTGATGCCGTGAAACCTCCGGAACGCTTTGGAAAAACTTTCAGGAGAGTCATACCCATATTTGTAGGCCAGATCGATGACCTTTACATCTGACAAGGTAATCTCCTGGCCAGCCATCGACAGACGCCGGTTCCTTATGTATTCACCCGGCGTCACATCTGTGATCAGACTGAATATGCGCTGAAAATGAAACGCTGATAAATAGACATGATCGGCCACATCTGTATAACTGATCTCTTCCAGCAGATGTTCTTCCATATATTGAATGGCCTGCTGAATCGTCTGAAAGTAATCCATATCGCTCACCTCACTTCAAAGTATACGTGCAGAAGACACACGTTTCCTGACAGGGGTTGCTCGAATGTGTCAGGTTCAGTACGACTTACTTTTTTACTCTTTTAAGCCTGTTCACTTATGGAAGTGCAGCACGTATTCATTAAACTCATCGTTAAACGAATCGTCTTTAAATCCTAAGTCCCTGAGAAGGCTCCCCATGGCTTCGTTTCCTTTGACATAGTCGGCAATCAGCACGGTATGGTCAGGGTCATTTTTGAAGCGTTCAATGACCGCCTGCACCGTCTGACGTCCGTAACCTTTTCCTTGGTACTGCTTGTCGACCATCATTCGCCAGATCATCATTTCCTTCTCTTCAAAGTCCAAGTCAAGCAGTAAAAAGCCGACAACGGTCTCCCCGTCCTGGACCGCATAAGGAAAGACGTCCTCATTTTTTCGGTAAAGGTAACATTCTGCAAGTGAGCGCACATTAGGCGCGACGAATTTTCGCTGGTGTTCATGAAGGTCCAGCTTAATCACTGCTTCAAAATTATTCTCATCAATAGGTACCAGTTCTATCATCTTAATCTCCTTTGCAATACTGCTTTTTCAGGAATTATCAGGCCTTCCTGACTTTCAGTATCTTGAACTACCCCCACTTTCGCTCACGCTTAGAAGTGGGAGATTCCTGGGAACAAAGTAGACTTGACACACTTGTTTAATAGAGTATCAGCGGTT
>NZ_FNFK01000081.1 GCF_900101165.1 Alkalibacterium thalassium
AGCCCTTTCCAGTTTCTTTATATGTCGTCGTCCATTCATTTAAGAAATGATTATAGACAAAGCGAGCAGATCCGATTGTTTTGTTTATCTGCTCTTTCTGTTTTTCATTGGGGTAGAGACGAAATTTATACGCTTTATTCTTGAACATACATTCCCCTCCTCTTTGTACTAAAAATACCCTAATGACGGGATTAAAGCAAGGGGAACAATGACTTTTGTGTGACGAGTTATTGCAGGAATAAGACTTATTTTTTACTTTTTTCGAAAATACTGTCGAGCAAGCTCGAGCGCCATTCATCACCCGCTTATAGAAGCGAGTGTCTTCTGTCGCAGTACGATAAAATCCGGTGCTCTCAAATCTTCTTTGAAATCCGGATACTTCTCCAAATATTCTTCAGAGGGAGCAGGTTCAATTAAGGTTTCAAGTGTAAAGCCGGTACTGAATAATGCATTCATATACGTCGTCAATGTCCGGTGGAAGCCGAAAACTCTCTCTTTTATCCCGAACCGCTGCTCAAACTGCCCTTCTTCAAAGTAGTGATCCGTCTTCCAGTGAAGACCATTGCCCTGTTCATCTCTATGCCAGCCGCTTTCAGGTGTGACGAAACAGGGGTGAAGAATCGAAAAGACAAACGTCCCTCCCGGCTTCAGTACACGATGTATTTCGCCTAATACGGCATCCAAGTGAGCTACGTCCTGAATGGCCATATTCGACATGACTTGATCAAACAGACCAGATTCCAGTTCATTCAGATCCTCCAGATCAGCCTGTCTGTAGTCGATAGCTGCATCGTTTGATGTCCGCTCACGGGCGATGTCGAGCATGCGGTCAGAAAAATCTACAGCAGTGACATAAGCACCCTTTTCGGCAAGCAGTCGGCTGAAGTATCCTTCGCCACAACCGGCATCCAGAATCTTCTGGCCTTCTACGTCTTCAAGCAAGGACAGAATAGTCGGCGTCAACAGTACTTCTTTATGTAGATCCCCGAATTTACTGGTGCGCTTTGCATAGTCTTCCGCAAATAGATCCCATCTGCGTTTGGATTCTCTTGTTACTTCATTAGTCATTTGACTTCTCCTATCCGCTTTTTAAATCAGCACTTTCTTCAATGTAATACAGGGGACACCATCTTCAAGATAACTGTCCCCTTCTCTCGTGTACCCAAGCTTTTCGTAAAAAGGTGCCGCGCTCAATTCGCCATGAATCTCGGAAGCCATGCAGCCTTTAGTCCGAGCATAAGCTTCCAGCTCTTTGACCACTCGTTCACCAAGACCTTTTCCACGGTAATCGTTTAGAACAGCAATCCGACCGGGCCGAACAGTGCCTTCATCCATTTGGATAAACCGACCTGTGGCAACTGGTTTGTCGTTATCATACAGTACGACATAAACCGTCTCATCATGGTCTTCACAGTCAAATTCATCTTGAATAGCGATGTCTCTTTCCAGAACGAACACATTCATTCGGACAAAGTAAGCTGCTGCCTGATGCCATTTTTCACTACCAATATGTACGCTTAAGTCATTACTTCCCGTGTTCTCCATTGTCATTCCCCTATTCAAGTATTCCCGTGTAATAGTTTCCCGTTTAGTATATCATAGAGAAGAAGGCACACTATGCCTATTTATATATCAGAATCATCAAACTAAAGAATTAAGAGGGGTACTATGCGAAATATAAAAATGACAATCGAATATGATGGCGGCCGCTATCAGGGATGGCAGAGACTAGGTCATACAGACAAGACGATTCAAGGCAAGATCGAACACATTCTTACACAACTGACCGGAACAGAAACGGAGATCATCGGGTCAGGCCGAACAGATGCCGGGACGCATGCCAGAGGACAAGTGGCTAACTTCAAAACGGATTCGGATATGGACCTGAATGCAATGCAGGAGATCCTGATCAACAATCTGCCGCAGGATATTAATGTCAAAAAGCTCGAAGACGTGCATGACCGTTTCCATTCACGCTACAACGCAACATCCAAACAGTACAGCTACTACGTCTGGAACCAGACTATCCCTTCAGCATTTGAACGGGGCTACAGCTTCCATTATGCTGAAGAGCTAAATTTGGACAAGATGCGTGAAGCCTGTGACAAGCTAGAGGGCAAGCATGACTTCATCGGCTTTTCTGCGCTCAAGAAATCAAAAAAATCGACAGTGCGTACACTGGACAGCGTTACCATCGAACAGGAAGGCAGCCTGATTCACTTTACATTCAAAGGAAAAAGCTTCCTGCATAAAATGGTGCGCGTACTGACGGGGACTCTTCTGGAAATCGGATCCGGAACTTTATCTATCGACAACATCGATGAGGTGTTTGAAACAGGTGTCCGAAGCAAAGCAGGACTGACTGTACCGGCCCAAGGACTGTTTCTGGATGAAGTAACGTACGACTGATGATTGAGTTCTAAGGATGCCCAATAGAGTAATATTGTACTGTCAGTTTGAGTAAGGTTCATTCGAAAGGTAGGTTTATATGAAATTAAATAATACGTTTCTGACTATACGCTTTGTTTTTTTCGCACTCTTTTCCGCACTTCTATTAACTGGTTGCGGGTCAAATGACTTATTCGGTGATGATGCCGAAAATGTGGTCTCTATAGAAGTAAGGGACTATGATTCCGATGAGCTCATTACCACTATAACTGACTCTTCATTTATAGATTCTTTAGTAGAAGAGCTGGAATACGCTGATACAGGGTCGACTGCTAATATGGATCTCATGAACCCAGAGTACACTGCCCTGTTTTTAGACAGTGAAGAACAAGTCATCCAATCATTCGGTTACTACGTTGATGAGCTGAGTCTAGGTGTGGTTGGACGTTATCACAGCAGAGAGCTTGGGGCGCTTCTTGCAGTAACGACTGAACTGCCTATAGAATAAAGTAAAAAGAAGCAGGGATAAACCCTCTGCTTCTTTTTACTTTTGAATATCACTTGATACTATTGCTTCATGTACACAGTTTAGATCACCACTTGTAAAGCTTCAGTATTTATTCTATCGACAGCTCATTTAAAAGAGTATCTAAAGTTTCGCCTTCTATGAAGTCTTCAATTGATTCTTCAGCGTGTTGTTCTATCGTTATTGTTCTTCCAGATTCTAATTCCAATGTTTTGGTGTCATTATGTTCTATCTCTTCAGTAAGAGGTGAATATAGTTCTACAGTTTGATCCTTATTAATTTTTATTGAAAATGGTTCGATGGCACCATAATATAAATCGAAATTTTCATCGTACTTTAAAAACAAAATATACTCTTGATTTATTTCTGGTTCTTTATACAAATCATTAACTATAAAAACACTATCGTTTTCCTCTTCAATATAATAATCTCTTCCGTAATGATGATTTATTTGGATAGCGCTATTTTTGGCTTCTCCACTTACAACCTCTGTAATTGTAAAATTGTATATGTGCCCCTCCACATAAGCCTGTTTATTTTCTTTAGAAAGATCATCATCATCTCTAGACATATTCCAAGACTCTTTAAAATCAGTGTATTTACCTTTCACAATGATGTCCGCCTCTGTTTCCATATGATTTAAATCTTCAGTAATAGGAAAGTCTGATGAAATAGCTAGTATGATAGGCTCTTTGGCATTTAAGCGGTTGATTCCGAGAAAAATTCCTGAAACAATTAATGCAACAGCGAACACTACAATAGTTTTTTTATTATTTTTTCTCAATTTAATTTATCCTTTCTGGATCGTAAATTTATGATATAGGAATGAGTTCAATGTGAAACACCAGCGTATAGAGTATTTATCCTATCTCTGTCTACCTTTTGAGGTGCATATATCTCTGCACGAATGCGACTAGTGTTCATTGTCTAGTGAGAATGTTTTATTAATGATGAGTCGTTGCACACTTATCAAACCTATTTAGTACTTATTGGATATCGTAAATATTCGGAAAACTTTTTATAGTCTCTTATTGAAGTAATATTTTGTTACACCTTGCATCGGCATATCATCGAGCGTTCCAAAGACGGAGAATCCTGCTTTTTTATAAAACTCTACCGCTTGATAACTTCTTGTGGTCAGTGTCAGGTTGATAATCCCTGATTCTCTACCCAGCTTTTCAATTTCCATTAACAGCTGGCTACCTATGTCCTGCCCTCTGTATTCATTACTAACTGCCAGCATTGATACATGGATGTTCTGATATTCCTTTTTTGCAATGATTCCGCCTATGATTTTCTCACCATCATAAGCCCCTATTGCAATTACTTCAGCATGCCGCTCTAAAGTCTCTTCAAAATGTTGCTCATTTTGTTCTTTAAAAATGTCATTAATGGTGGATTCCAAAGTCCCCTGTTCAACTTTTTTGAAATTGATCATCATTATGCCTCCGGTGCGTTTATAGATTATGTATTCTTCCATTGTTACAGTTCATCATCTGAAAAATTAAAACCCTAAAGTCTGAGGAAAGAATCAAGATACATTTACTCCCTTACTACTATTTGTTCTCTAGTGTTTGGACTACCTTATTTTCCTCTGTCCCTTATATAGACAACGCCGCCAATTACTGATATTAAGCTCCCCACCAGCATTAACGAATGGATAAACCCATTTAAAATTGGAACATACTCTCCTGCTAAATTCTGATTCTGGTACAGTATGTTTACTAATGCGTAAGCTAATGGTGTGCTGATTAAGATCAATATGATTCCTGTAATGAATATTCCTGTTCCATTTTTCATAAGTAATCTCCTCCTGTAAGTTATATTCTACTCTTTTATATTTTGCCACTACAATCGCTGCACGAATTGGCTTATTTAATCTTTATTTACTAAATGGACAATATGATGGCTATTGTCAATGCCATTATAGATTTCTCGTTCTTCTATTTGACCCTTGTAGATAAACAGAAACTCGTGATAGTTTGTTTGAGACTCCTCTTCCAGGAAAAAATTCTCAATTACCGAAAACAGTTCTATTTCTTCTAAGTGTTCCCCCGTCTCTTCTGCTATTTCACGTTGAATTGCTTCAGTAGTTGTCTCTGAAAACTTCACTCTTCCTCATGGTAGAGAAACAACTCCATCTGGAAATTGAGAAACAAGTATGCGCCCCTTATTTTCTATCCATGCCGCTACTCTTACATTTACTTTGCCTATGTCTGTATTTAAAGTCAAATCCATATAACTTTCTCCCTAATATTTAATTGGCGAAAGGCTCTACCTATACACCACTTCAAACTCTTCACAAACTACTAGACTGTTTACATTGAATTCCAGATTTTCTTCTTTCAGCCACTGGGTAAACAAGCTCTCATGTTCTTTTCTCCATGCTGCTAATGATTTGTCTCCTTCCCCTTCTTTAAATGCATGTTCGGCAGTCACTTCAGAAAAAGGGAGAACAGTTACTTTAGTTGTACGTATTATACAGACTGCGTTATCTTTACTGCCTAAAACAACACTAAATTCACACACTTGAGGAAGCGGGTCATTGTCTACCTGATATAAATCATAGGCAGAAGCAGTAGCTGTCTTGATACCTTTTTTTGTCAATTCAGCCAACTCGTCTTTTTGTACACCATAACTCCATGCATCGTAGCTCTTGCCTTTATATTCCTGATGTTTCTCAATAAACTTATTCCACAACATTTTCGCTTTCATTTCTAATCCCTACTTATTCTATATATATTATTCGGTTTTGAATTAATAAATTTTCGCCACTGTAACGCTGTATATTAAAATCAATACCATATTTATGAGAAAATAAACCTTAAAAAATACATTTCTTATCGATTTCTACTTATTTTCATAATTCGCATTTTCTCGCATCCGCTCGCTTTTCCCTTTTTTAATGAGCACTGTTTCCGTCATCCAAAGACCCACACCTAGTACATCACCTGGAACTGATCCGATCATCAGAAACAATCCTGAGCCTAAACATAGACTGCCGTAAATTTCAGTTTTCATATTCATTCCACCTCATATCATTTCAAAAATCTGTATAAAACTATTGCTTCTCTTATTTAATAAATACTAATATAATTATCATACAATTAATCAAATTCTGAAACAATACTTATTGGAGGCGCTAATGATGGAAAGAACACTAAAATCTCCTCGTAACACTTACTTTTTTCTCTGTCTCGTCCTGTTGCTGGCAAGTTCTGCTTACCTTCTTTTATACGAATTTTCATTAAGGGAATTGTCCTCTATTACTTTCGATGGAACATATACTCTAATTTACTTGTTTATAGGGCGCCCGTTGTGGCTTTTACCCTTCTCATTAATTCTCCACTTCTATATGTTCTTCTCGGCCTATTTATTGGTCCATGCTTCTTTGGAGAAAATGTGCAAGAATAGAATAAATTAGTTTTGAGCTCTTTAATAATTCAGTATAGTAAGTGGTCTAATAATACCTTAGACCGTTCTCATCATACTTTTTACCTATTCCCAGACACAACGAAAGGGGCTGGGAAAAAACTCCCCTAAAATGAATACATCCCTCGACCGATTTTGAGAAAAAAATGGTCGAGGGATGTTTCTTTTTTAAAGACAAAATGAGCCCCACCGGCTATAATTAAAGTACCAACAGAAATTATAGGAGGGGCTCACTTTGTATCAAAATTATACCACAATGGAAACTGCTTTAACACTACAATTAGACTTCACTATTCCCGAGGATCACGAAGCACGTCTTATCAGTCGTTTCGTTGATTCTATTCCTGCGGAATTTCTTCTGGAAGAAACCTCTTCTACGGGACGTCCTGCGTTTCACCCTGCCATGTTACTTAAAATGTGCTTATTTGCCTATAGTCGTTCTACTTTTTCAGGTCGCACGATTGAACGCATGAATGAC
>NZ_FNFK01000083.1 GCF_900101165.1 Alkalibacterium thalassium
TGAAGAAAGTGGAGCAATGGCTGCATCACCGTATCAGACAACTGATTTTAAAAAGATGGAAAAACCCGCGTACTAAGATTAGCAGATTAATGCGTTTAGGTCTAGATATGGACAGTGCTAAACGCATAGGCTACTCCAGAAAGAAGTACTGGAGATTATCAAAAACACCTGAGGTTCATTGGGTGCTTACAACGAAAAGACTCTACCGTTGGAACGTAGTTCCACTACGAGACCTGGCAGAGTCTGCTTACTTAAGATATTGAACCGCCGTATACGGAACCGTACGCACGGTGGAGTGAGAGGACGGTAAATAAATTAATTATTTACCTCCTACTCGATTGTAATCCGGTCAAACGGGTACACACCCTCTTCCTTAAAGAGTATAATGAATACTGACGGAGTGAAAATCAGAATGAAGTCAGGAGTTGTAAATATGAAATGGTTTAAAAACGGACATATTTATTTGAGTGAATCGACTTTTGCAGAGAGCATGGTCATAGAAGGCAATACGATTAAAAAGGTTGGGAACAACGAATCATGTGAGGTTTTTTTTAAAGGTGAAGAAGTCATCGATCTTGGAGGGAGAACGGTAATTCCGGGTCTGAATGATTCGCATCTGCACTTTCTCATGACTGCCGAATTTTTGCCCCTTCTCCCTATAACCGGTGTGACTTCAATGAAAGAACTGATCGATCGCTGCAGAGTTTACATAGAGGACCAACAGATGACTAAAGAAGATGTCTTATATTCAGAGGGATGGAATCATACTTTGTTTACTGATGACAAGCGGATTCCTGACAGACATGATTTGGATCAGGCCTCTTCAAGCGTGCCGATCGTTCTGGTAAGAGTTGACCGTCATGTCATGAGTCTGAACACGGCTGCACTTAAGGCTTTCAATATTACACAGCACAGTCAGTTAGAAACTGGTGGGGAGATTCTCAAAGATACCGACGGACTGCCTACTGGTATACTGACTGAAGGGGCTCTGGATCTGGTTAAAGCTCAGCTGCCTGCGAGAACCAAAGAAGAGAAAAAGGAAGCAATCAGACAGACGATGAAGCTGGCTAACCAGTACGGCATTACATCGATGCACACTAACGACGCTAAAGATGATACTGTAGAAGAGACATTATCTTTATATGAAGAACTTGAGCAGGAAAAGGCGCTGACCGTACGCTTTTATCAGCAGATTTGGTTCAACAATGGCAAATACCTGCCTGACTTTCTAAAAATGGATTACCCTTTCCGAAAAGGAAGCGACTGGAACCGTATCGGACCGATCAAGTTTTTCATAGACGGAACATTAGGATCCAGAACCGCTGCATTAAGAGAAGCCTACTCAGATGATCAGTCAACTAAAGGAATCTTGACGAAATCACAAGACACCTTGTCTGATGAAGTGAAAACAGCTGTCGACCACGGGTATCAAGTGATTATTCATGGGATAGGGGATCAGGGTATAGAGACGATCCTCAATGCATACGATGCGGCCCTTGATGGCAAAGACAATGACTTGCGTTTGGGGATTAATCATATGCAGATCACTGGACTGGATCTGATCGACAGGGTGGCTGATAAAGGATATTTGACTTACGTTCAGCCGATTTTTCTGGAAGATGATATTCCTATCCTGTTTGATCGAGTGGGTGAGGAGCGAGCGAAGACATCTTACTTATTTAAAACAATGAAGGATAAAGGGGTTCATCAGTCATTCAGCAGCGATGCACCGATCGTTTCATTCGATCCATTTGAAAATATTCAGTGTGCAGTTACACGAAACAGACTGAATGAGCCGCTTGAGAAAGCCTATCTTCCTAACGAAGCGATGTCTATCTATGAGGCAGTCGATGCCTACACTTATGAAAGTGCCTATGCGAGCTTTGATGAGGATGTAAAGGGACGAATTAAAGAGGGGTTTCTGGCAGACTTTGCTATACTGAATCAGGATATTTTTTCAGTTACTCCTTCTGAGATCAAGAATATAACGGTGCATTCCACTTATGTAGATGGAATAAAAGTGTATGAGGAGGACAAGGGATGATCAATGAGCTAATCACTAAAGCGCGTTTGAAAAATTTTATGCTTATCATAATAGGCTCAGTTTTATATGCGACCAGTGTGAACGTCTTTACAGTACCAAACGATTTGACTGAAGGAGGCCTGACTGGGTTTTCTCTGATCCTTTTTTATCTTATCGATATCCCACCATCTTATACGATTTTTATTATCAACATGTTCATACTGGCTGTTGGATATAAGTTTCTTGACAAAAAAACGCTCCATTATACTCTCGTAGCCAATGCGATCATTTCGGTTATGCTCCTCATGGTCACAGGTTATCAGTTCATTCCTGAAACGACTTTGCTAGCCCCAATCGGTTCAGGCATTTTTATGGGTGCAGGTATTGGCCTGATTATGCTGGGTCACGGGACAACAGCAGGCAGTGATATTATTGCCAAGTTGATGGAGAAATATCTCGGGATAAATATACCAACTGGTCTTTTGATGATCGATGTGTTTATCGTCCTGCCCAGTGCATTTATCATTGGTGCAGAGAATGCGTTTCTCACATTGATCAACCTCTACATTCAAAGTAAGGTCATTGACTTTATTCTAGAAGGGTTGAATCCGAGAAAATCCTTCTTTATTATATCTAAAAAGCATCTAGAGATTGCCGAAGCCATCGAAAACCAGCTCGGGCGAGGCATTACCATATTGGATGGACGTGGCTACTACACTAAGGAGAAGAAAGACATTCTTTATATCATCATCAGTCGACGGGAAGTTCTTCCAATTAAGCGTATCGTAGAGGCTATCGATCCGAATGCCTTCATGACCATCTCACATGTTCAGGAAGTTACTGGAGAAGGTTTTTCCTATCTGGCTCAGGAAGTGCAGGCTGAACGGATCACAGAAGCGGAAGAAGAGTGGATCGAAGAACAAAGGGTTGCGAATGAAAGTGAATAGTTTATAATGATTATTACATGATAATAACTATAAAGGAGTGTCGCGATGTCTGACCACCAGCTCGAAATTAGTAACATTTCATTTAAGACAGACAATCAGTCTATCCTGGAGTCGATTTCTTTTTCTGTCGAGAAAGGGGAAAGGGTAACGATAACAGGACCGTCCGGAGGAGGAAAGAGCACCTTATTAAAGATCATCGGGAACATCATCAATCCGACTGACGGAAAGGTTTTGTTCCATGGAAAGAACATACAGGAGACCAATCCTCTAAAGTATCGCCAGAAGGTCTCCTACTTTTTCCAGAACGCTTCGCTCTTCGATCAGACTGTCAGGGACAACCTGTCTTTTCCATATGACATCAGAGACGAAGAATTTGATGAAGAGAAAGCGAAAGATATGCTTGAACGCGTCAGCTTGAGTCGCTCCTGCCTGGATAAGCCTATCAACGAACTCTCCGGTGGAGAAAAACAGCGTGTAGCTTTGATCAGAAACATGATGTATCTTCCGGAAGTTCTCTTACTTGATGAGGTGACCAGCTCGCTTGATGCTGAGAATAAGGAAATTATTCACGGGATACTGGACACTTTAAATAAAGAGAATGGCCTGACTACATTATCTGTCACCCATGATGAAAATGAGATCAGTCAGGCAGACAGAGTGATCACGATCATTGACGGCAGACTGGAGGACTCTAAATGAACGCTAATCTGGAAATCAATAACTTTTCGCTGTTCCTTTCTACAGGGTTGCTGATCATCGCCATACTTATTGCATACAAAGAGAAGCTTGAACTCGGTTATGATATTTTTATTGCCGGCATACGAGCAGTTATCCAGCTGTTTATTATCGGTTATGTCTTGAGCTATGTAATACAGCTTGATAATGTGCTTGTCACACTCGCTATGGTACTGTTCATCGTGTTCAACGCAGGCTTCAATGCCCATCAGAGAAGTGACGGGATTCCGCATTCCTTAACTATTTCACTTTTCTCCATATCGATAGGGACTGCAGTAACTCTGGTCATTCTCGTTGTTTCGGGGGCAATTGAATGGCTGCCGTCTCAGATCGTTCCCATTACAGGAATGATTGCAAGTAATGCAATGGTCGCTATCGGATTGACTTTCCAGTCTCTGAACTCAAAATTCGCTGATCAGCGTCAGCAGGTTCTTGAAAAGCTGTCACTTGGAGCGAATGAAAAGCAGGCATCCATGAGCATTATTAGAGCCAGCGTGAAAACGGGGATGAGCCCATCGATCGACAGCACAAAGACAGTCGGACTGGTCAGTCTGCCTGGTATGATGTCCGGTCTGATATTTGCTGGAGTAGAACCGACAGAAGCCATCAGGTATCAGATCGTCGTTATGTTCATGATTATCGCAGTGACGAGTATCGCAAGCTTCAGTGCCAGCTACTTGGCATACAGACAGTTCTATAATGAGCAGAAACAGCTGACGTTATAAAATAATACAAGCTAACACATTTCAAAAACCGTCTTATTTGTCACATAATTGACACTAAGACGGTTTTTGAAATAGTCTCGTAAGGATGTAATGATAACAATACAGACTGACTAAAAGGAAGTAACAGATGGTCTAAACCCCTTTTCTTTTATAAAGTGCATGGTAAGATACATATAGTTATCCGGGCAAGACCTAGGGTAAATAGCAAAAAGACACTACAGACGAGACGTGTAGTAAATTATGAAAAGGGGTATAAACTTGTTTATACAAAAAAATCAATTAATCAAAGCCGGTATTACTTTCTCAGCTGCAGGACTATTATTCCTGACTAACGAGTCTGAAGCCAGCGCAAATGAATTTACCAGTTCAAACTGGGAGCCGACGACTGTATCGCAGATCGAACAGGAAATAGCGGCACAGAAAGAGAACCAGGGAAGCGACGATGTCCTTAAATATACCTTCCAATGGGGAGACACAATGTGGGGCATATCTCAAGCTACAGATATTTCAGTAGATAAATTGGTAAACGTTAATGATATTGATAATCGTAGTCTGATTCATGTCGGATCTACTATTTATCTAAGTAGAGACCTGTCAGTCATTTCCGTACAAAATGGTGATGAAGAAGTTGTTAGTTATGACGTGTCAAATG
The DNA here is from genome assembly GCF_900101165.1 of Alkalibacterium thalassium. Taxonomy (GTDB): domain Bacteria; phylum Bacillota; class Bacilli; order Lactobacillales; family Carnobacteriaceae_A; genus Alkalibacterium; species Alkalibacterium indicireducens. The sequence goes on from NZ_FNFK01000083.1 coordinate 5,083, forward strand.
GCGATGCAGTTGAAACTGAGACACCTGAAGAAGTAGAAGAAGCAGTTGAAGCAGCTGAAGGAAACGTAGTAGAAGAAGCTGTTGTAGAAGAACCAGCAGAAGAAGTAGTTGAGCAAACTCAACCAGCAGAAGAAGCAGTGGAAGAAGTAGTTGAGCAAACTCAACCAGCAGAAGAGTCAACAGCACAAACCTCTTCCTCAGAAAACGGCCGTTGGATGACTGTTGAGGCGACCGCATACTCTCGTAATCAGCCAGAATTGAGTAATTACACATTTACTGGAATTGACCTAAGAGAAAATTCACGTGTCATAGCTGTAGACCCTAATGTTATTCCTTTAGGATCAACAATCTATGTACCTGGCTACGGAGAATACATTGCAGGAGATACTGGTGGAGCAATCATTGGTAATCGAATCGATATTCACTTCGAAAGTCTAGATTCTGCAATTCAGTTCGGCAGACAGAGCATTGATGTACAAGTATTCGAATAAATTTCAACTTCTAAAAAGCTATAAGCGAATATTGAATTCGCTTATAGCTTTTTTGCATAAAAAATGAATATTTTACCACTGTTTAACAAATGGCTGGTCAATGTAACAGAATGAGATGAAATTGTAAAAGCCTTTTCTTTTGAATTGCTACTCATTCATGATAGAGTATTTCTATAACAGATTTGGGTTATTTATATTATCAAACCAAAGCAGGAATGTTCTGATATTACTAATATGAATAGTTTGGCCCAATTATGAGAGAATGGTGTCAGACAAGGCTTATTGCTTTACATCAAATAGGAATTTTGGTAATATTCTCGAGTTTGACAGTCAAAACGACAAGAATGCCTTAGGTATAGGCTCTCTTGTCGTTTTTTTAGTTAAAAAAGTGCGTACTATTTTTGTTTTTTGGTTTGTTTTAAAATTTTTTTCATTCTTTTTTGAGGAATAATTTCAGTGTCCGTTCTAAACCCAAACTCCTCATGGAGTTGATCAGTCAAATCCGTTCGTGTATAGGTTGGAATATATCCTTCTCCCAAGTATTCAAACACACGCATCTTGCGTAGTGTATCAATGATATCAGGACAGGTATAGGCTTCATCTAACTTTTTTTCAAGAATACGATAAACCAGTAATGAAAGAAAACAAGTGAGGAAATGTGCTTTAATCCGGTCATCCTTTCGGACAAAAACCGGTCGTGCACGCATTTCACTTTTCAGAATACGAAAGGTTTCCTCAATCTCCCAACGGCGATGAGATATTTTAAGTATCTCTTCTGAATCCCCCGATACATTTGTACAGATACCGTATAACCCATCGTATTTCGCTTCTTCTTTTATCTTCTCTTGATCTACTGTGACTTGAAAGTCCTTCGAGATCTCGCCTTCTTTAGTGACATGGGTCTCTTTTAAGAAACGCTTGAAATCTGTTGGACGTTTTTTCTTTAATTGACTTGGATTATCGGCTTTCTTCATGGCTCGTTCAATCTGTTTTCTGCGAATCTCTTCTTGATAGCGTTTATGCTTGGGAGAAAAAGTGATAATCAATCGCTGTTCTAATCCATTTTCATGGATCCAGCGTTCTTTATAATAGTGTCCTTTATCTTTTTC
>NZ_FNFK01000044.1 GCF_900101165.1 Alkalibacterium thalassium
CTTCACCCAACGGGTGAAGAAGGAATAGAGTGATAAACCTTATCAAAGCGGGATAAATGCCTGTTCTGACAAGGTACTATGAATTATTCAGGATTAAGGAATAATTTTAATTCATAATTCTTTTTCTAGTATCGGTGATATTACTTCTTCCTTTTTATGCGTAGTTGCTAAAATTCCCACACGATTTTTAAACAAGCTGTGAGTAACTTTTTCTTTTATCCATAGTTGAACTTCTCTCATACATATAATGGCTTTCTTACCCATTACTTAATTACTCGAATATCTTCTATATAGACTATCCCCGCATATTTTGAAGACAAATATTTATTGTATATCTTTTCAGCTACAGCAATAGCCTCTTCTTCATTCTCTATTATAATTTCTATTCTTATATTTTCACCAAATCTACTAAGTCCTCCAGATATTGATCTCATACCTCTTTCACCTTGTCCAGAAACATTCTGATAAATGGTATAAGCTTTAATACCTAAAGACTCTAAATATTCTATTATACGAGAACAGATTATTCTTTCAGTTATTATAATAATTTTCTCAGCACTTTTCAACATGTTGGTACACCTCCATCTATAAATTTGAAATTATATTTGCTATTTGATAGTAAAGGGGGATTCCTATTAAAATATTAAAGGGAAAAATAATCCCTAGACTCATTCCAAGAGCCAAAGAGGGGTTGGCATCCGGAAAGGTACTTCTCATTACTGCCGGTGCAGATATAAAGGATGCTCCACCAGCCAATGCTGCAAACACAGTTGCTCCTCCTGGACTTAAGCCAATAAAAGTAGCTAATATTATTGCCATAAAAGCCTGTAATGGCGGGAGAATAATTGCTAACACCAATGTAACTGGCTTAACACTTTTTAGTTCAAAGATTCTTGAACCGGCAAGTATTCCTATATCAAGCATAAAAATTGTGAAAATTCCATTAAAAATATTATCATAGAAAGGCATGAGACTTTTCGTTCCTTCAACACCTGATATTAATCCAATTAGAAAGCCACCCAAAATTAATAATGTTGATTTAGCTGTTAAAGATGTACGCAATATATCTCTTATATTATATTCACCTTTTTCTACTTCAACAGATCTTTTCTTTAAACCAACATGACCTAGAACAATACCGGTAAGTAAAGCTGCTGTATCCATAAAAGGGTACAAGGCAGGCACAAATTCCTCATAGCTAGCTCCCATTTGCTCTAAAAAAACCAAAACTGTTATAATGGTTACACTATTACATGCTCCATAATGTCCTGCTATGGATCCTGCATTTTCTGGATCAAATCCTATTTTTGACATTATATAGTATACTACAGTTGTAATTAAAATACCCATAATTATTGCGGATAAAGCAGGTATTACTACTCCTAGTATCCCTGTTTTACTCACTGCTACTCCACTCTGTAATCCTATGGATATTAAAATATATAATGTTATTGCTGATCCAATTGAATCAGGTATTTCAAGATCAGATTTAACTGATACCGCTATAACTCCTAATATAAAAAATAATATTGCTGGAGATAACATGTTGCTAAATGCAAATTCTAAAGAAATCATCTTACTTAACACCTCACCATTATTTTTAAAACTTATTTTTTCATTAATAAATTATAATTAATTACATACGCAAAAATAAGGTCAACATCATATTACTAATTTTGAGGTAGTAGCCATGGATGCTGACCCACATTTGACTGGTGTATTCCACCTTTCATTTGTCTATCAACTTACCTTTATGTTCATAATTTTCATTACAATATAATTGTAAATTATAGGGACAGTAGTACACCTCCTTTCATTATATTAAGTGCTTATACCCTGGCTTTTGTAAAAGTATTTGAGATATTGTGTCATACTCTTAGTGGTGTTTGTTGTATAGAGTACCTAAGCAAAAAACCGACTTTTTCTAGCAAGGTACAGTATCCACATTTATAGTGGTATAACTGCCTTACGCTAGAAAAAAGTCGGTTTATCCTCAACTTACCCACTATTTCATCCAAAATGGGCCTTTGTAGATCTCCCTACTATTATTTTTTCTAAGACATTAGTTTTTTCTCTAAATCGCCAGATAATTTAAAGATCATAACCCGTTCACCGGTTTTTGTACTGATGTCCGTATGAAATGTTATTACTTCTTCCCCTGTTTTTTCTTTTATTATTTCACCTAACATATCTCGACCTGCTTCTACTAGATCTGCTCGAACTTTCTTAATAGATAATATTCCTTCTGATGTTTGACAAACCTTATATTCTGCAGGTGTTAATATTCCTCTTAGAACAACAATGACCATATCCCTTAAAATGTCAGTTTTCACTGTTACGGATCCTCGTCCTAGAAAATCCTTCTCCCACAGTGTTAATGCCTTGCTTATTTCTGCTTCTAATTGACCTTTTGTTATGGTTGTTCCCTCCTAACAAGGGTATTTCCTATCACCATATATTAAGGGTGACATACCGATTTGTTTCAATCTAAGCAACAAAACCCTAACCGTATTTTCATACAGACAATTAATTATTATCTTAATGCTAATACATTTGATAATTGTACTTATATTGAGCAACCTATTCTAACTTAAAAAATTTAATTTAGCATAACATATATCTAATTCGTTGTAAATACATATAAAGGTCAACTCACCACGTTTTTGTCAGTTATCCTATCAACTCACAAACCCCAAAGTCAATCTAACCACTCAACCTTACGCTTTTCTATTCTTGGATAACTTCCCTCAAAGCAAAAATCCGTGATTATCCTTCCGGCTTAGAACCAGATCTCAAATCACGGAAAGCCTTTATTTACTTATCTTATTACACGCTTACTTATCCACCCTTGACATCAATACTACCGTCTCCACGTGATATGTCTGAGGAAACATATCTACGGGCTGAACTTTTTGGACTGTGTAGCCACCCTCAGATAGGATCTTCAGATCTCTAGCCAGTGTCCCTGGATTACAGCTGACGTAGACCATTTTTTCCGGTTTCATGGTCAGGACGGCATCGATGAATTCAGGTGCCAGACCTTTTCTAGGCGGATCGACGACGATGACATCTGCGCGCTTATCTGCCTTTGCCCATTCTGTAATGATGTTTTCAGCTGGTCCGACTTCGAATGAGACATTGGCTACACCGTTCGTTTCGGCGTTCAGTTTGGCGTTCTCTATTGCAGGCTCTACTATTTCCATGCCGTGTACATGTTTAGCCTGTCTAGACAAAGCTAAGGTGAGTGTCCCAATCCCACAGTAGGCATCGATCACGGTTTCATTTCCACTAAGTCCGGCAAAGTCTACGGCAGTCTGGTACAGTTTTTCTGTCTGGACTGGATTAACCTGATAGAAGGACTGGTGTGAAATCGTAAAGGTGAAGCCCAGCAGATTGTCTTTGTAACTGTCCTGACCGAATAACACTCGAGACTCCGAACCAAGTATGACGTTGGTCTTTTCCTTATTGATATTCTGGATCAGGCTGACCATTTCCGGTAGAGCTCTCGTCAGTGCAGAGACGATTTCTTCTTCTCTATTGAAATCATGTGTGTTGGTTACTAGTACAACCATAAGTTCACTGCTGTAGTACCCTCTTCTGACAATGATATGACGCAACCAGCCCGTGTGCGCCTTTTCATTGTACGGTTTGACATGGAACTTGCGCATGATGTCACGCACGGTAAGGATGGTCTGATCGATTTTCGGATCCTGGATTTTGAAGTCCTCTATCGGAATGACGTCATGACTGTTCTTACGGAAAAATCCTGTAGTCAGACGACCATCTATTTTTCTGACAGGCACCTGTGCCTTATTTCTGTACCCAAAGGGGTCGTCCATTCCAATGACTTCTTCGACAGCGATATCACTCAAATTACCAATTTTACTCAGGACTTTTTCGACCTGTTCTTTTTTAAAGTTCAGCTGTGCTGGATATGACAGATGCTGAAGAGGCATGGTACCGGTCTGTGCATAGACTTTATCTTCAATCTCTACGCGGTCCGGACTTTTTTCAATCACTTTGAGCAGCTTACCAAATCCGAAAGTCTTTTTCGTTTTGATTACTTTGAATTCTACGGTTTCTCCAACTAGAGCACCTTCGATGAATATCGGATAGTATTCTATCTTTGCGACACCCATTCCTTCATGAGTCAGATCAATAATCTCTGCTTCTAAAGTCTCGTTTTTCCTGACAGGCGCCGCTGTCTTGTTCTTATCTTTTGACATTACTCGTCTCCTTATGGTTCATTACTTATCTTCAGTATACATGTCACACAACGAAAGCGCACAGAAAATAATCTGTGCGCTTTGTGTGCTTATTCTTCATCCAATTGAGAAACACCTTCAAGAAATTTACTTTCTTTTTCGATGGCCACGGTATCCCTGCTGTCGACAGTCAGATGCATTCCAGAAAGGTCAGCTACCAGTTCCATATGCTGCTGATACATGACAAATTCTGCCGGTGCATCGCCACCGTATTCTCCATCTATATTGATCATCAGTGGCTTATCGACCAATGACTCGGCTTTTACTGAAGATGTCTTCGTATAGATGATTTTCGGGTGATTGACGTGCCTGCCGTCATTAATAACTAAGGTAAGTAGTCTCAGAATTTCAGCAATGTTCGTCGTTTTAACAATGATCAGCGTAAATTTGCCATCGCCCAGTTTCTTGTCAGGAGCGATTTTCTCAAATCCGCCAACAGAATTGGTCAAGGCGACGAAAAGCATGGAAGCTGTCCCTTCATAAACACCGCCATCATAAGAAATGCTCACCGGCACTTTACCTATACGTGGAAGCAGTTCAGCTCCTTTTACAAAATAAGCAAGAGAACCGAAAACGGACTTCATGTTTGCCGGTACATCATAGGTGACTTCGGTCAGCGATCCCGCTGCACCGATATTCATGAAATAACGTTCCTGTGAAGCGGTAATGACTTTACCGATATCCATTTTAACAAACTGATGGGTGTTGATCAGCTCAGCTGCTCTGACAAAGTCGTTACGCGGAATGTTGAGTGCTCTGGCGAAGTCGTTCGTCGTCCCTGCAGGAATGACCGCCAGTTTCGGGCGTGATTCATGAGGAGCAATCCCATTGATGACTTCATTGATCGTCCCGTCTCCGCCAGCAGCAATAATGAGATCGAAACCATCTTTCGTACATCGGTCCGCTTCATTTTGAGCACTTAGAGGAGTCGGGGTGGTACAGAACGCACTCGTTTCGTACCCGCATTTTTCATATACATTCAAAATGTCCGGAAGTGCTCGTTTTAATGTTTCTCTCCCGGATGTGGGATTATAAATGATCCTGGCTCGACGTCTCATGTACATCCCCTCCTTTACTCTATCTATCTTTTGTCCAGCTCTTGTTTTAATAATTTGTTGACCATTCCAGGGTTGGCCTGACCTCTAGTCTGTTTCATGACTTGTCCGACGAGGAAGCCTAATGCACGGTCTTTTCCGTTCTTATAGTCTTCGATGGACTGTTCATTTTTATCAAGTGTGTCAGTAATAATTGGAAGAAGTTTAGATGGATCACTTAACTGAACCCAGTCCTTTTCTTCTACTAGAGCTTTTACATCTGTGCTGCCGTTTGTGACAAGCTCTTTAAAGACTTTCTTGGCAATTTTAGACGATATCGTCCCATCAGCAATCAAATTGATCATTTCTGCCAGGGATTCAGGCGTAAGAGCTGTATCCAGAAGTTCGACCTGTTCACTGTTCAGGTAAGCCGATACTTCACCCATCAGCCAGTTCGAAGCCTGCTTAGGATCGGCACCATTATCGACCGTTCCCTGGAAGAAGTTGGACATTTCAACTGTCGCCGTCAGAACAACCGCATCGTATTCAGGCAAGTTGAACTCTTTGACATAGCGTGCCTGTCTTTCTTTAGGCATTTCCGGCAGAGAGGCTCTGACTGAATCGATCCATTCATCGCTGATGACCAGATTTGGAATATCCGGTTCAGGGAAGTAACGGTAGTCACTTGATCCTTCTTTCGTACGCATCAGAATCGTTCCGCCAGTTGATTCATCGTAACGTCTGGTTTCCTGATCCAGTGCACCACCGGCATTCAGGATTTTCTCCTGACGGCTGATTTCAAAGTCCAGTCCTTTTCTGACATAAGTAAAGGAGTTCAGGTTCTTCAGTTCAGCCTTTGTTCCAAATTCTTCCTGACCGAAAGGACGCAAGGAGATATTCGCATCACAGCGCATTGATCCTTCCTGCATCTTCACATCAGATACTTCAGTAAACTGAATCAGCTGTTTCAGTGTCTCCAGATAGGCATACGCTTCTTCAGGCGAGCGCATGTCTGCTTCAGAAACGATTTCGATCAGTGGTGTCCCCTGACGGTTCAGATCGACATAAGATGAGCCGTCTTCACCGTGCATGTTTTTACCAGCATCCTCTTCAAGGTGTACCCGTTCGATACGGATTTTTTTCTTTTCGCCGTTGACCTCGATTTCGATCCATCCGTCATATCCGATCGGCTGGTCAAACTGAGAAATTTGATAGGCCTTAGGATTGTCCGGATAGAAATAGTTCTTGCGGTCAAATTTTGTATGTGTCGCGATTTTACAGTTCAAAGCGAGTGCGGCTTTCATACCATACTCGATCGCCTGTTTGTTAACGACAGGAAGCACACCAGGGTGTCCCCAGTCGATGACGTTTGTGTTCGTATTCGGTTCTGCACCAAAGTGAGCCGGGGATGGAGAAAACATTTTTGATTCAGTTTTCAGTTCAACGTGTACTTCAAGTCCTATTACGGGTTCTAAATTCATTCTTTATTCTCCTCCCTTGAATGCTGGTTTTTTCTTGTGGAAGTCTGTTTCTTTTTCAAATGCGTAAGCGACACGGTACATCATCTGCTCATCAAAATGATTACTGATGATCTGCATACCGACCGGCATATCATTTGAAAAGCCGCAAGGGATAGATAGTGATGGCACACCTGCAAGGTTCACAGGAACTGTCAGAATATCAGACATGTACATCGCTAGTGGATCGTCGATTTTACCGCCGATTTCAAACGCAGTTGTCGTCGTAGTCGGTGCTACAAGCACATCTACATCTTCAAAGACTGTATCGAAGTCATTTCTGATTAGAGTTCTCGCCTGAGCCGCTTTCTTGAAGTGGGCATCATAGAAGCCGGAACTCAAGGAGAATGTTCCAAGCATGATACGACGTTTTACTTCAAGTCCAAACCCTTCAGAACGGGAATTGACGTAAATGTCTTCAAGTGAGCTGACATTTTCTGAACGGTAGCCGTAACGGATCCCGTCGAAACGCTGCAGGTTACTTGAAGCTTCAGAAGAAGCGATGATATAGTAAGCCGGAATGCCGTAACGTGAGTGAGGCAGACTGACTTCTACGATTTCTGCTCCCAGTTCTTCGTAAAGTTTCAGTGCATTACGCACTGATTCGATTACACCAGTTTCTTTAGCATCTTCATTGAAGTACTCTTTCGGTACACCAATACGCAAACCTTTTACACCTTTATCGATGCCATCAGTAAAGTCTGGTGTTTCTCCACTGTAAGATGTAGAGTCTTTTGGATCATGTCCACTTATTGCGTTGAGTACCAGAGCATTATCCTTAACTGTTCTAGTAAATGGACCGATCTGATCCAGACTTGAACCGAAAGCAATCAGCCCGTATCTAGAGACACGTCCGTATGTTGGTTTAACCCCGACCAGTCCAGTAAAGGCAGCCGGTTCGCGAACGGACCCACCGGTATCTGAACCGAGTGAAACAGGCACTTGACCAGCCGCTACAGCCGCAGCTGAACCACCGGATGATCCACCAGGAACTTTAGAAAGATCCCAAGGGTTACGCGTCAGTTTGAATGCAGAGTTCTCAGTGGATCCGCCCATGGCAAATTCGTCCATGTTCAGTTTCCCGACTGAGATCATTCCTGCTTCCTTCAGTTTTTCAGTTGCTGTCGCATCATAGATAGGAACGAAGTCTTCCAGCATTTTAGAAGAGGCAGTTGTAGTTACTCCTTTTGTCAAGATGTTATCTTTGATCCCAACTGGCAGTCCGCTTAACACATTATTCGGATCGATGCCTTTTTCATCAGTTTCTCTAGCAGCCTGCAGTGCTTCTTCCTTGCTGAGAGCCAGGAATGCACCGACTTGCTCATCAGTTTCTTCAATACGCTTATAGGATGCCTCAACCAGGTCGACCGCTGTCAGTTCTTTACTGACGAGTTTGTCATGCAGTTCTTCTAATGTATAATCTAGAAAGTTCATTAAGCTTCACTCCCTCCGTTGTCAAACATTGCCGGCACTTCAATGTAGCCGTCTTTATGGGTTTTCACGTTTTTAAACAGGTCTTCTCTATCTGTCCCGTTTTCAGCTTTATCTTCACGCCAGACGTTGTGCTCATTCAGTCCATGATACGTGCCTTCAATGCCTTCCGTATCCAGTCCCTCCAGCTGCTCGACCATTTCGATGATACTGTCCATTTCTTTGGTAAATGTAAGAATATCCTCTTCTCCAATCTCAAGCTTAGCCAGTTTAGCAACCTGCTTTACTGTTTCTTCGTTTATTGCCATCTTGCTCATCCCTTCTTTCCACATTTGCGTGTTTTTAATTGAAAATCATTACGTAATATTCCTGGTCATCACTGTCTTTCTGAAGAAAAGCTTCCATTCCGTTCAAAGATTCCAGTCTGATTTCGACTTGAACATTTTCTGGCAGAAAATTGACTGCTGCTTCATTGACAAATTGAGTAAAGGCAATGATTTCACCTTTCCCATAAAACTGAGTCATGATATTGATCTCTAAATGAACCAGCTGCTCCTCTATATAGTGACCGACACCTGTAATTCCGCTGATATTAGGGAAGAACCCTTCTACTTCAGAGCGGAAATTAGCAAAACTGTTTCCTTCCGCACTCTGCATGCCTTCCAGCGGGAAGACAAGCCGATTTTCATTGATACGATTCCAGCTGTTTACAGAATCGCTGCCACTATCGCTTAATCCTTCAGCGAAATACGTTCCTGGTGCCAAGCTGTCTCGTCTGGACTGCTCAAATAAAGCTACCATGATCGGGACATCGGCCAGTTCTTCCATTTCTCTTAAGTAAGAAACGATCTGATCCGCCATGACCTGTCCTTCTTCAAGCAGCTCATCCAGAGGAATAATCTGTTCCTGATCTCTATTATCACCGTAGTAATCCACAGAGTTCATTGCAAGACCAATGCTGATGCCGGCCAGTTTAAGGCCCTCATCTGTTTGTTCATAAAAGTTATGTTCTAGAATAGAACTTAAATATATGGGATTCCGCTCTTGTGAATCTGCACCGGAATTGTCTTCGGGATTCAAGCCGAGGTCTTCACTTGCTTCTTCTGTTGTTTCTTCGTTATCCTCATCTTCTTCAACAGGCTCCTGTCTTCTCAGCCAGCTGTTAATGGTTGCGGATGGGATAAATTGTCCTTCCTGGAAAAAATGATCACTCGTTGGAAAATAACGCTGAGCATGACGCATCAAGTCACTTTCGAAAGTTCTCATATTCAAATTGGAATTCAGTCGACGAGTAATCCCTCTCGACTGGCTCGGAGCGTAAGTTCCGTCTTCTCTGACAACAGGACGGTAATATTCAGAATCAATCTGTACTTCTACAATGGATGACTCTTCATCTTGTCCGTCAGCTTCACCTTCTTCAGATATTTCACCATTTTCAGCAGGTGGCTGATTTGGATCGACAGGATCCGGAAAGAATCCACAGGCAGACAGAAACAAAGCACTTGTCATCAGCATGCCTATTAGCCGTTTATTTTTCACTGACTGCCACTCTCTTTTCTTTTCATTTTTCAATCTCCTCTATTACTGTTGTTTCATCGATAATCGGCACATCCAGACTTTCAGCCTTTGTCAGCTTGCTTCCAGCCTCTTCTCCAGCAATCAGGTAATCTGTATTTTTCGATACACTGCCGGTTACCTTTGCACCTAATTCGATCAGTTTTTCCTTTAACTCGTTTCGTGTAAAGTGTTCCAGCTTTCCTGTAATGACAACTGTTTTATCAGCAAACATGGAATCTGTTTTCGCTTCTTTTTGTTTGATCCCTGTATAAGTCATACTTACTTCAGCTTTTTTGAGCTTGTCGATCAGGTCTTCTGCTTCTTCCAGCTCAAAAAACGAATGGATACTGTCTGCTATTTTTTCACCGATTCTTTCGATAGCTCTGATGGATTCCAATGACGCCGCCTTCAGATGATCGATCGATTCAAATTCTTCAGCCAGCAGTCGGGCTGCTTTAGATCCGACATGTCTGATTCCGAGTCCGAATATTAGTCGTTCAAGTGAATTGGACCTTGAAGCGTCAATGGCTTTAAGCATGTTGTCCGCTGATTTATCAGCAATTTTGTCCAGTTCAAGCAGTGCTTCTTTTTCAAGATAATACAAATCGGCTACGTCTTTGACCAAGCCTTTTTCGTAAAGCTGACTCACCACTCGTTCTCCCAGTCCATCTATATTCATAGCATTCCTGGAAACAAAATGGCTCAGTCGTTCTTTAGCCTGCGCACTGCAGGAAGGATTCATACATCTGAGGGCTACTTCGTCCTCAAGATGCATCAGTTCGCTGCCACAGGCCGGACAATGTGTTGGAAAGACATAAGGCTCACTGTCCTCACTTCTCTCGACCACATCTACTTTAATGACTTCGGGAATGATGTCTCCCGCTTTTCTGACCACTGCTGTGTCACCTAGTCTGATATCCTTTTCGATCATGAGATCGATGTTGTGCAGACTGGCTCTCTGAACAGTTGTCCCTGCCAGCTGAACCGGATCCATGATTGCTGTAGGTGTCACGACTCCAGTCCGGCCGACAGACCATTCCACTTCACGAATCGTCGTACGGGCTTCCTCTGCCGGAAATTTATAAGCTATAGCCCAGCGTGGGGCTTTAACTGTATAGCCTGCTTTTTCCTGATTGACCAGTTCATTGACCTTGATCACGATCCCATCGATTTCATAGGGAAGTGATGTCCGTTTTTCCTGATAGTCTTCAATGAATGACCATACGTCACTCATCGAATCGAAAACTTTTCGCTCAGGATTGGTCTTCAGACCGAGCTGGTCAAGCATCGTTAATGCAGCATCCTGTGTGTCGACCGGCTGTTCCGATACGTTAGTCAGGGCGTATAAAAATACGCTGAGATTTCTTGACGCCGTAACTTTCGGGTCAAGATTTCTCAATGTGCCTGCAGCAGCATTACGGGGATTGGCAAAGACAGCCTCGCCCTGTTCTTCTCTTTTTTCATTTAATGCAATAAATGATGATTTCGGCATGTAGATTTCGCCTCTGGCTTCAAGCGTCAGGGGCTTTTTCAGTGTCAACGGAATCGATTTTATTGTCCGTACATTAGCCGTGACATTTTCACCCATAGTTCCGTCTCCACGCGTAACTGCCTGCTGAAGTTTGCCGTTCACGTATTTCAGCGAAACAGCCAGTCCGTCGATCTTCAGCTCACAGTGATAAGAATAAGGGGCATCTACTAGTTGAGCGACACGCCGGTCAAAGGCCATCAGCTCGTCTTCTGAAAATGCATTGTCAAGACTGAGCATGGGGGTGTCGTGAGCAACTTTTTCGAACCCTTCCAGCAATGTTCCGCCTACCCTTTGAGTAGGAGAATTGTTCTGTATAAGTTCCGGGTAAGCCTCTTCCAGCTCAACCAGTTCGCGGTACAGCTTATCATATTCCTCATCAGGGATGGTTGGCTGATCCAGCACATAATATTCATGACTGTACTGATCCAGTTTGCTGACCAGTTCATCTACACGTATCTTGACCTGGTCGAAAGATTTCTCATGAGACACCATGCTGATCCTTCTTTCTCTTATTGTATTTATATTACATTATACTTTCTCGATCGGGGCAAAACTGGCCAGAAGCGGCTTGATCCCGATACCTGGAAAAGCGATATCCAGCTGCAGGTCGTCTCCTTTTCCGCTGACCTTCACAACGGTACCGTCACCCCACACCTTGTGCTTCGCCTTGTCTCCAACGGTCCACTCCAGTTTTTCAGCTCCGCTGTTTCCAGTCGGATGCGATGAAATTTTCGGTGGCCTTGCACGTTTTGCAGTTTTAGCAAACGGATCATTGGCACTGCCTCCAAATCCCTTGTACATGCCATTGGAGAAAGGACGGGTCGTGTTTGATTCTTCACGCTCAACAGCTTCCGCATCGATTTCATCCAGAAAACGGGAAGCTCTATTTGACTGGACACGTCCGTAAAGCGTACGTGTTGATGCATTGGTCAGATAAAGTTTTTCTTCTGCACGAGTGATACCGACATAAGCCAGTCGTCTCTCTTCTTCCATTTCTTCTTCCTCCAGCTCTGCTCTGGATAGCGGGAACAGCCCTTCTTCCATCCCGATTAGGAAGACGATCGGAAATTCAAGTCCTTTTGCTGCATGTAAAGTCATCAATGTCAGTTCACTAGTCGGTTCTTCTTCCAGATTATCAAGATCGGAAATAAGTGACAGGTCAGTCAGGAAGTCGATCAGGCTTTTTTCCTCCTGGTCCGATTCGTCATACTGATTAGTCACGGTCAGGAATTCCTGAATATTTTCTACCCGTGTTTCAGCTTCAAGTGTCCGCTCTTTCTTCAAAGTAGGCAGATACTCAGACTTATCCAGCACTTCTTGTGTCAGTTCTGTAATCGACAGAAACTCAGACATTTTGCGGAAATCCTGAATCATCATGGCAAAGCTTTCGACCTTCTTAGCGGCACGTGCCGGCAAGTTGATACTCGTCGCATTGAGCGCAGCATCGTACAGGCTCCAGCCCATTTCTTCCGCAGCAGCTGCCAGCTTGTCGACAGTCGTATTTCCGATGCCTCTTTTTGGTTCGTTGACCACTCTAGCAAAGCTCAAGTTATCTTTAGGGTTCGCGATCAGGGTCAAGTAAGCCAATGTGTCCTTGATTTCTTTACGGTCATAGAATTTATGTCCACCGACCATTTTGTATGGGATATTCGTCTTGATCAGCGTTTCTTCCATTACACGTGACTGAGCATTTGTCCTGTACAGCACAGCAAAGTCCCCGTATTCTTTAGTCGGGTCACTTTCCATTTCTTTCTGAATCTGCTGAACGACGTATCTTGATTCTTCATGTTCATTTCCGCCTCGGTAATAGACTACTTTGTCTCCACCGGCATTGTCTGTCCAGAGGTTCTTCTTCTTACGATTCAAGTTGTTGGATATGACTGCGTTCGCAGCTTTCAGAATGGTCTGTGTCGAGCGGTAGTTCTGTTCGAGCAGAACGACTTTCGCATCCGAGTAGTCCCGTTCAAAGTTCATGATATTTTCCATATCCGCTCCACGCCAGCCATAGATGCTCTGGTCCGCATCACCTACGACACATAAGTTACGCAGTCGACTAGCCAGGAGGTTGACGAGTTTGTACTGAGCATGGTTGGTATCCTGATACTCATCCACGTGGATATACTGGAATTTACTCTGATAATATTCAAGAACATCCTTATGCTCCTCGAACAGTCTGACAGTCAGCATGATCAGATCGTCAAAGTCGACCGTTTCTGACTGTCTCAGTTCTCTCTGATAATGAGTATAGCAGTCAGCAACTATTTTGCCGAAATAGTCGTGCGCTTCGTTGCTGAATGCTGCTGCATCCTGCAGCTTGTTCTTAGCGTTGCTTATTTCTCCAAGAATCGCTCTCGGATTGTATTTCTTCGGATCGATATTCAGTCGTTTAAGTATTTTCTTCATCAATGTGAGCTGTTCAGCTGGGTCAGCTATCGTGAACGATGAACTGTATCCGATGCGGTCGATTTCTCTTCTTAAAATCCGTACACACATCGAGTGGAAAGTCGAAACCCACACTTCGCTTCCGCCATGCTCGACCAGCTTGGTTACTCTGCTTTTCATCTCCGACGCTGCCTTGTTCGTGAAAGTGATAGCCAGGATATTCCATGGACTGACGCCTTTTTCCTGAATCAGATAAGAGATGCGGTGGGTCAGTACTCGTGTCTTACCCGATCCTGCTCCTGCCATGATCAGTAAAGGTCCGTCAGTATGCTTGACTGCCTCTTTTTGCTTGGGGTTCATACCTGTTAATATATCGTCTCGCAGTACCACTTTCTTCATCCTTTCAAGTCTTCATACATTGTCTTATTATACAGAAAACAAGGGGCTCTTTCCACACCTCTATCATAGAGTTTGGACTTTCGTCATGTGGTGTTCGCCCCTTTTCAGCACAAAATCCCTCTGCCTGGCAAATCATGTCGGCTAAAGGGATTTTATGCTTCTTCATGTATTGTAAAACCATTTAGTCAATGCCCTGAATCAGATTGATCAGAAGCTGGTTAAGCAGGATCCTTACTTCTCTCCTTGCGTAGACATAGTTGTTTTCTCCAAGTAAATCTGAAATGTTCTGATAATGGGATAGCTTCACTTGACGACTCTGGTTCAAAATGTTACGTGCGTGCCCCTCTACTCCATAGATCGAATAAAAGGTATGCAGGATCGACTGGTTCATGTATATATTGTCGTGATGTTCCAGAACAGCCTTCCAGAATAAATTTTCCAGCTGCTCAAATTCTTCGGACTTTAACTGTATAGTCTTTCGCATCTTCTCTGTGAGTGTGGAAAAGCTGACGCGGGACAAATCAATTTCAGCTCGTTCCATACTATACAGGACATGCTGAAATAAAGTCTCCAGATAGTACAGTCTATCTTTTAGGCCTTTCAGATCGATAGCAGTTTGTGCCACAAACACCCCTTTATTAGGAAGAATACTCACAAAACCTTCTTCTTCCAGACGTAAAAAGGCATTCCTGATAGGCGTGCGACTGATTTCAAGTACATCTGCGATTTCAAGTTCCTTGATCTGTCGTCCCTCAAGCCACTGGCTAGTCGTAATCTGATTTTTTATAAAATCATATGCTTTTTCTTCAACTTTTCTTCTTCGTGCCATAATTCCGTCCTCTTACTCAACAAATTCTCTTAATATGTCTAGTGTGTCTCCTATATTGTCAGTTTCAATAGTTATATGGCCGCACTCATCAGTTGATGAGCTTCCCCTGTTATCATAAAATGTGTACTGCCAGTCCGGCTTGACTTGTGCCAATGTATAAGCTGACTGAAGATGCTTCTGCTTCACTGACTGCATGATGATTGCCCGGTCAACTGAGGTATCGATTCGCAGCGGCCATCCTGTTACAGCTTTAATGTGTGCATCGTATTGAGAGAAATTCAAGTAATTGAATGTATAATGGCATCCCCGATGTGGGTGTGCGACAATTTCATTGACATACAGTGCGCCACTTTCAATGCTGAACAGCTCAACGGCTATCACTCCTGTGAAGTCCAGCTGTTCGGCAATACTTATGCCGATACGTTCAACTTCTTTTGCCATATCATCACTTATCCGTGCAGGAGCAATTGAATGGTTAAATTCATTTCGTACGTATCTCAGTTCACACACCGGGTAAGTAGACAGTCTGCCCTCCTTGTCTTTGAGAATCCCCAGGCAGAGCTCCTTGTCGGCTGGAATCCATGCTTCAAGCACACACGTTCCATGTTTAAGAAACGGTTCTGCTGAGTCAATGTCACTTTCATCATAAAGGATCAGATGATCCTTTAACCGCTCATCAGCACTGTTTGCTTTAAGTACACACGGAAAGCCGATTCCATTGATGGCTTCTCTTATATCATCGAGCGAGACGATTGTAGCGTAAGGTGCAATATTGACGCGCGCTGACTCCAGGAATGCCTTCTGCAGCATCCGATCCTGAGAAAGAGATAGGATCTCTTCACCTTGAGGCACCGGAACAGCTCTCATCATCTTTCTAATTAAATCATTGTGGATAATTTCTGATTCATAGATAACTACATTGCTTTTCATTGCAAAATCGAGCAGTGCTTTCTCATCATTCAATTCAGCTTTCAAAAACCAGTCTGAAGCTGATTTTGCCAGACAGTCTGCATCCGGATCGATCAGTCCGACTGTATATCCAAGCTTTTTGGCTGACAAAGCAAGCAGTCTTGCTACACTTCCTCCACCTATTATTCCGATCGTACTTCCCGGTCGAACCCAGTTACTCATGTCACTTCACTCCAATTCTTACTCTTCAACGAGCGGACTTTCCTGTGGATTATTCTTCACTTGAGCTTTATTATTTTTCATGCGTTTTGTCCAGAATCCGCCATTGATATACTTAGGTTCGTAAGATATAACAAACGCCTTCGGTTCAATTTCATGAATCAGCTTGTACAAGCCTCTTTCGTTGGAACGCGGAGTAAGGATTTCCAGCACAAACCGGTTGCCTTCACGTCCGTAGGCTTGAGAAATCGTCACGCCATACCCGTTCCCGCGAATTTCTTCAGCGACATACCAGCCATTCTCAGGTACGATAGTCGTGACGAGAATATAGCCTAGAGCCAATTTATCTTCTATTTTCATACCAGCATAAATACCAGCTCCGAATCCTACTGCATAGACAATGACATTGAATACATTATCCAGATTGTCCAACACTAGTCCGAGCCCTACAACATATATGGCAACTTCAATCATGGCTACAAAAGGAGCCACTGACTGGTACCCTTTCATTGTCAGCATCAGTCTCACCGTGCTTAAAGAGACATATACGACATTGATGATAAATATTGCTGCAAGTATTCCCCAATTTAATTCCACTAATCGATTCCCTTTCTGCTTGTGATAATAAGAAAAGCTTCAAGTGCCGTTCAGCCTGAAAAGAAAATACCTTAGTATCTGTTCGAGCTTCAGCTCTTACAGATATACTTGAGATCGCCGGAGCGATAGCGAGTAGACCTTACAAGTTGTAGTGCTTTAGCACGTACAACTATTGTTGAGATCGACCGAGCGATAGCGAGTAGACCTTACAAGTT
>NZ_FNFK01000021.1 GCF_900101165.1 Alkalibacterium thalassium
GAGGTGTCTTTTTCTGTACTTTTAAGTTCAATATTCTAACTGATCTTTACGGTAAAAGGATAGAACGTCGTTCTTAGGGGTGCGAAACTTGAGTTATAAAGATTAC
Organism: Alkalibacterium thalassium; assembly: GCF_900101165.1. Classification (GTDB taxonomy): domain Bacteria; phylum Bacillota; class Bacilli; order Lactobacillales; family Carnobacteriaceae_A; genus Alkalibacterium; species Alkalibacterium indicireducens. The sequence goes on from NZ_FNFK01000021.1 coordinate 107, forward strand.
TTAACAGGAAAATATAAGGAGAAAGCCAAGTTTAATTTTAAACATAAAAAGGATGCATTACTTTGGGAAGCTAATATGAAACTTAACAAAGCCAGTGGAATGGATATTGGGAGCAACCCTTATTTTTATGATTACTTTGAGAAATGGATTGATACATATAAATCAGTACCCAATGTATCAGCACGTACGTTTGATAATTATGTTACCACGAAGAACCATGTTAAAACATATTTTGAATTTGTAAAAATTAAAAATATAACAAAGGTGAACTACCAAACGTTCTTAAATGAACTAGCCTCTAAAAAAGCTAAATCAACTAATCAGAAGATGAATAAACATATCAGGTCATGCGTTAAGGATGCCATTGAATCAGGTATAATAACAAAAGATTTCACGTATAATGTAACGGTATCTGGATTAGAAGGACAGTCTGAAGAAGATAAATTTTTATCTGAAGATGAAATCAAACGTGTAATGTCTGAAATAAGAAATGGGATAACTTTAGATATGACCACTCGTTGGATGGCTATTCTACAATTTGCTGCTGGATTACGATATTCAGAAGTAGCTGGTTTAACAGTTGATGATCTTAAAAATAATACATTACGTATCAATAAAGCCTGGGATTTTAAAGGGAAAAAACTAGGGCCAACTAAGAATGGCCTTAATCGGACGATTCGTATTGAACCTGCCGTTTTTAAAGAGTTGAGAGCCTATGCCATCAAAAAGAAAGAAATGAACTTAAAACAAGGTATTTCCAACGATTTACTCTTTACAACTATTGAGGGTCTACCACCCTCTCATACTGCGATGAACAAAACTCTTAGAAGAGCATGTAAAAGAGCTGATGTGAAAAAAGTGACGTCTCATGCTTTACGACACACACATGTCTCTTTACTAATTTATCATGGTATGAATATAGTAAGCATATCTAAAAGAATTGGACATTCTAGTCCAACAACAACTATCGAAAAATACTCTCATATCATTAATGAGTTAGAGCATAAGAATGATCAAATCTCGGATGAAATGATTGCTAGCATCTTCTAAATTTGTTCAGAAACTATTCAGAAATTTATTCCTGAATGGCGATTTATGCCGGTTATCTAATTGTCTGATGATGATTAAATCAGTATAGAGGTTGATAACGAGCATGTATTTAAGTTCTCCCGAAACGTATAAAAAAAGCAAGTGATCCTGAAGATCATTTGCTTTTTTATTTGATTCTCTTTCCAAGACAAATAGAACCGGCAGTCTATTCACAGACTGCCGGTTCTATTTGTTATTGATTCTTAATCATACAACTTATTAATACAGGTGCAGATAGTTATCTTTCTCCCACTGACTGACCGCTGCTTTATAAGAATCCCATTCGACCATTTTAGCTTTGACGAAATTCGTATAGATATGATTACCTAGGGACTCCTTAATCACATCGTTTTTCTTTAGAGCTTTAAGTGCGCTATGAAGGCTGGTAGGTAGAGACTTGATTCCCTGCTGTTCCAGCTGAGCCTCATCCATATCGTAAATGTTGTCATTTGTTTCTTCAGGTGGTGTCATTTCATTAGTGATGCCGTCCAGTCCAGCTTTCAGCATCGCTGCTAATGCCAGGTAAGGATTAGCCATCGGATCAACTGAACGTACTTCCAGACGAGTAGACATGCCTCTTGATGCTGGAATTCTTATCATCGGTGTACGGTTGCTTCCAGACCATGCGATATATACAGGAGCCTCATAACCAGGTACCAGACGCTTGTACGAGTTAACGGTCGGATTGGTAACTGCAGTAAATGCCGGGGCATGATGAAGCAGGCCTGCCAGAAATTGATACGCTTCTGTACTTAATTGTCTTTCATCCGACTCATCATAAAATACATTCTCGTTATTTCTGAATAAAGACATGTTGCTGTGCATGCCTGAGCCATTAATACCAAATACAGGTTTAGCCATGAATGTCGCATGTAGACCATATTTACGGGCGACCGTCTTAACAACTAATTTAAATGTCTGAATATTATCACAGGCTTCAACTGCATCTGCATACTTCCAGTCGATTTCATGCTGTCCAGGTGCGACCTCGTGGTGACTCGCTTCTATTTCAAATCCAAGATCTTCCAGTTCCAGAACGATATCCCGGCGGCAGTTTTCAGCCAGATCAGTTGGAGCCAAATCAAAGTATCCACCATTATCATTAGGTCTTTCAGTAATTTCATCGTTTTCATCTAGTTTAAGTAAAAAGAATTCAGGTTCGGGCCCAAGATTGAAAGACGAATAGCCCAAATCTTTTGCTTCTTTAAGTACACGTTTCAAATTGGTTCTCGGATCTCCCAAAAACGGCGTCCCATCAGGATTCACGATATCACATATCAATCGTGCCACACGCCCTTTTTTAGTCGATTCCGTTTCCCATGTAAAGACCAGCCAAGTATCAAAGTCTGGTTTCAGATACATGTCCGATTCCTGTATACGAACAAACCCTTCGATAGAAGATCCATCAAACATCATTTTGCCGTCCAGAACTTTGTCAAGCTGACTCACAGGCACCTCTACGTTTTTTACTGTTCCCAGTATATCTGTGAACATCAAGCGCAAAAAGCGTACATTACTCTCTTTTACATCTTTCATTATTGTTTCTCTTGTCATCTTCGTCATGTCTTACTCTCCCCTATCTATACCACTTATTGTATTACTTACATTTAGATTGCTATTAAAAGCACTTTTGAATAGTACCACTAGATGATGCACCATGCAATAGGAGGTTAATATGTAAATGAAATACGGTTATTTACAGAAGATTATTAAGTTCAAGTTGAGTATACTTTCGATAATTAATAACCCACCTGCCTCCCTGCTACTTTTCAGCAACAAGGAGACAGGTGGATATGGTTTAATAGAGTTCAAAGTAACGATCAGTTTCCCACTGCGTAACAGCCTTGGCAAAGTTATGCCAGTCTGCAGATTTCGCTGCGACAAATCGTTCAAAAATATGTTCTCCTAATCCGTCAATAATTGTTTCATCTTTTTTAAGAGATACAATTGCTTCATAAAGGTTCTGTGGCAGAGACTGTATGTTATTTTCGTCCCGCTCGATCTGGTCCATATTATAGATATTCTTGTTAACTGGACTGGGCGCGCTTTTTGCTTCACCGATTCCTTTTAGTCCTGCTTTGAGCAATACTGCTAATGCCAGATACGGGTTAGCTGTCGGATCTACGCTTCGCAACTCAACTCGCGTAGAATTGCCTCTAGAAGCCGGTACTCTAACGAGTGGGGTTCTATTAGTTCCTGACCAGGCAACGTAAACAGGTGCTTCATATCCAGGCGTCAGACGCTTGTATGAGTTGACTATCGGATTACATACCGCAGTGTAGGCTTGAGCATGATCCAGAAGGCCTGCAATGAACTGGTAAGCTGTTCCACTTAATCCATCTTCAGATTCAGAATCGTAAAATGCGTTACCCTCTTCATTGAAAAGAGACATATTGAAATGCATACCGGATCCACTGATGTTTTCAATCGGTTTAGGCATAAATGTCGCATGAAGACCGTGCTTTCTGGCTACCGTCTTGACAATCAGCTTGAATGTCTGGATATTATCACAGGCTTCAACGGCATCTGCATATTTCCAGTCAATTTCATGCTGTCCGGGAGCAACTTCATGGTGGCTTGCTTCTATTTCAAATCCGAGAGCTTCCAGCTCCAGAACAATGTCTCTACGACAGTTTTCAGCAAGATCTGTAGGCGCCAGATCAAAGTAACCACCATTATCATTTAAAGTTTTGCTCGGTTTGCCATTCTCATCTAGTTTAAAGAGGAAAAATTCAGGCTCTGGTCCCAGATTAAAGGATGTGAAGCCAAACTCCTTCATTTCCTTCACAACACGTTTAAGGTTGTTTCTTGGGTCTCCTGCAAAAGGCTGACCGTCAGGCATGTGGACATCACAAATGAAACGGGCAATCTTGCCGTCACCATTTTCAAGTTTCCATGGGAATATCAGCCATGTATCTAGATCAGGATGCAGCTTCATATCACTTTGATCAATTTCTACAAATCCATCTATTGATGAGCCGTCAAACGCCATTTCATTATCCATGACTTTTTCCAGCTGACTAACTGGCACCTCCACATTTTTGATTACTCCATCGATATCTGTGAACATCAATCGGAGAAACCTCACGTTCTTTTCCTTTGCTTCTTTTCGAATCGTCTCTTTAATCTCGGCGGACATAGTCCAGTCATCATTCCTTTCACCACTTCTCAGCGGCTCTTTTTTCTCATATCTATTAGGTTACTAGTAAGACAGACTGATGTCAAACGAGAGGTCTTGAAGCGTACGAATTTTCAAATAAGATATTCTTCTTAACGATTCTTATAATCGATCTCGTGCGGTATTTTCTGATCAAAGCAAAAAAAAGCCGAGATCAGCTGATCTCGACATAACAAAAGTATTTACTTTTTATTTTACTGCGTCTTTCAATGCTTTACCAGCTTTGAATGCAGGGACTTTGCTTGCAGGGATCTGGATTTCTTCCCCAGTTTGAGGGTTACGTCCTTTACGTGCAGCACGATCACGTACTTCAAAGTTACCAAAGCCAATTACTTGAACTTTTTCACCTTCAGCTAGTGAATCTTTGATTGTTTCGAAAACCGCTTCTACTGCTGCAGTCGCGTCTTTTTTAGTAAGGTCAGCTGTTGCTGCTACTTTTTCGATTAATTCTGCTTTATTTGCCATTGTATTCTTTCACCTCCTCAAAAGAAGATCGATGCATGCAGACCATTAAGTCCACTTGCGATCTTGCAACATTCCTTTGTATTGAATGTAATGGGTGAAATAGTCTATTCTTGACATTTCATTTAAAAAGATACCACAGAATCGTTGATACTGCAATGGTTTTGTCAAATTCTCTTCCATTCCTCACATAGGGCAAGCCGATTATTTTGTAAGAAACTACTTTCGTCGTCTCGGTATAATGCGAATGGGTGTTCCTTCAAATCTGAATGTATCACGGAATCTGTTTTCCAGGTACCTTGCGTATGAAAAGTGCAGTAAGTCCGGATCGTTTACAAATATAACGAATGTCGGAGGCGATACAGCGACTTGGGTCGTATAATAAATCTTCAGACGGCGGCCTTTGTCAGTAGGTGTCGGATTCGTTGCGACGGCATCCATCACGACATCGTTCAATATTGAAGACTGAATTCGAAGGTTTCGGTTCATAAATACTTCTTCAATTTTATCCGGCAGCAGGTGAAGACGCTTTTTGGTCATAGCGGATACGAAAACGATTGGAGCATAGGCTAAGTACTGAAACTCATCTCTGACATCCAGTTCAAATTCCTTCATTGTATTTGTTTCTTTCTCAATCGTGTCCCACTTGTTGACGACCAGTATGATTCCTTTGCCAGCTTCATGAGCATAGCCGAATACACGCTTATCCTGCTCTCTGATACCTTCTTCAGCATTAATGACACATAAGACCACATCAGAACGTTCGATTGCTCTCATTGCTCTCAGAACACTGTATTTCTCTGTATCTTCGTATACTTTCCCTTTTTTACGCATGCCTGCGGTATCGATCATGACAAAGTCACGGCCATCTTTCGTTTCAAAACGGGTATCGACCGCTTCTCTCGTCGTTCCTGCTATATCAGAGACAATGACTCTTTCCTCTCCAATAATGGCATTAACCAGGCTGGATTTCCCTACGTTAGGTCTTCCGATCAGACTGAACTTAATCGTTGATTCATCGTATTCTTCTTCCATATCTTCAGGGAATTCCTTGATCACTGCATCCAGAACATCTCCAAGTCCCAGTCCATGAGCCCCAGAGATATGATACGGTGTGCCTAGACCTAATGAGTAGAACTCATAGATTTCAGTACGTAATTCCGGATTGTCTGCTTTATTGACAGCCAATATGACAGGCTTTCCAGACTTGAATAATATAGGGGCAACCTGTTCGTCTGCATTAGTGACACCTTCTCTGACACTGGTCAGCATGATGATCACGTCAGCTTCTTCGATAGCGATTTGAGCCTGATTTCTAATCTGAATATTCAAAGGTTCATCTTCCATGGTAATCCCACCGGTATCAATAAGTGAGAATTCTCTACCCAGCCATTCAGCATCAGCATATATTCGGTCTCTTGTAACTCCAGATGTGTCCTCTACTATAGAGATACGTTCGCCAACTATTCGATTAAAAATAGTGGATTTTCCCACATTTGGTCTTCCAACGATCGCTACTGTTGGTTTAGTCATTCAAACACCTTCTTCCATAACACTTTGCTTTAAATAGTCACACCCAACTAAAGCAGGCATAATACCTGCTTTAGTTGGGTGCGGTAATAATATACCGATTTGTTTAGCTGACTAGTCTTCGTCGCTGTCGTTATCCATAAATCCTGATAACTGATCGCCGATCTGGTCACCTAAAGTAAACGCACCTTCGTCATCATCATCACGAAGTGAAGGCTGTTTAACTGAAGGTCTTTCATTCTGAGAAGACTGCTGGGGTGTCTCTTTAACAGGAGCACTTTCAGTGTTTTCTGTCAGTGCTTTGATGCTTAGAGAAACACGTTGTTCCTGAGGATTGACACTCAGAACTTTCACTTCAATTTCTTCGTCTTTAGCTACAATTTCATGAGGAGTTTCCACATGTTTATGAGCCATTTCAGAAATATGAACTAATCCTTCAACACCAGGTTTCACTTCAACAAAGGCGCCGAAGTCAGTCACTCTTTTCACTTTACCTTTAACGACTGTTCCAGGAGCAAGCTCTTCTTCAACATTGTCCCACGGTCCAGGTAGTGTTTCTTTGATGGACAGGGAGATACGTCCCTGTTCCTTGTCAACTTTAAGAACTTTAACATCAACCTGATCACCTATAGACAGTTTATCTTTAGGATGATCGATACGCTCATGAGCAATTTCCGAGATGTGAACCAGACCATCTGCACCACCGACATTGACAAATGCGCCAAAGTTGGTCAGACGAACGACTTCACCAGAAACTACAGATCCTTCTTCAAGGTTTTCAAGAGCTTTCTCTTTTTCAGCAGCCTGTTCTTTTTCAAGCAGAACTTTACGAGATAAAATCAGCTGGCGCTCATTCGGATCGATTTCTAGAATCTTGAATGTGTAGGTTTGTCCTTCAAACTGACTTAAATCGCTGACAAATGATGTATCCATCTGAGACGCAGGTACAAACCCTCTAACGCCCAGATCAACTGTCAATCCGCCTTTAACTACTTCAGATATAGGTGCTTCAACTGTTTCATCATTATTATATTTTTCCTGAAGCTCTTCCCAGACTTTACGCTGATCGACACGCTTCTTGGATAGTATGAAGCTTCCCTGTTCTTTATCTTTTATATCTCTTAGTACGACTACATCGATAACATCTCCGACAGAGACGATATCTGATGGATGATCAAAGCGTTCAGAAGCAAGCTCTCTAGGAGGGATGTGCCCTTCCTGTCCTCCACCAAGACCGACAATAACTTGTTTTTCATTATCGATGGCGAGTACTTCACCTTTGACTAAATCACCCGGTGTAATGTCGACAACGTCTTTCATAACGTCTGACATTGACTCCGAATGCGTGTCATCTGTTTCAACAGCAGGCTGTACTTGAGCCTCTTCGTTTTCTGCAATCACATCTTCTGGAGATGTATCAGCAGACGAATTTACTTCAACTTGTTCATTCGCTGTTTCCACCGCTTCTTCGTTTGTCACTTCTTCTTCATTTCTGTTTTCTTTTTCTGTCATCTTTGTATGCCTCCAATACCAATAATTCCTACACTATTAATTGTACCGAATATGCTTTTTAAATTCCAGTAAAACATTTTCAGTTAAAAATCACCGTTTAGTTTAACTTAGTGCTAATCAATGACTTGATTTTTTCGACTACTTCTTCAATAGACAATTTTGTCGTATCGATGCGCACCGCATCCTCTGCCTGCTTAAGCGGTGATGTGTCACGCGTTGAGTCCTTATAGTCTCGTTCAGCGATATCCTTTTTCAATTGTTCCAGATCAGAGAAAATACCTTTGCTTCTGTTTTCCTTGTGGCGGCGTTCAGCCCGCTCCATTACACTAGCCACCAGAAAAATCTTTACATCCGAATCCGGAAGAACAACTGTACCAATATCTCTTCCGTCCATGACCACACCATTATTTTCAGCTAGTTTCTGCTGACGGGTCACCATCTCTTCTCTTACTAGCGGATGAGCCGCTACGATTGAAACAGTATTGGTCACATTATTCTGACGAATATCCTCAGTGACATCTTCATTGTTCAGATAGACAGACTGGGCCATGTTTCTCTTTTTCAAACTGATATCAGTATGTTTAAGAAGCTTAAGTAGTGCATCCTCATCTTTTATATTAACACTTTTTCTTAAAGCTTCATAAGTCAGCGCTCTGTACATTGCACCTGTATCGACATAAATCAGGCCAAGATCGTCTGCTATGCGTCTGGCCACCGTACTTTTCCCCGAAGAAGCTGGTCCATCAATAGCAATCGTTACATTATGGGTTTCCATTCACTTTACACATCCAATATAATATTTTAGCAATTATTCAACTCGGAGTTCCTGTCCTACAAATACTGTTTCTACCGTCAATCCGTTCAGTTGCATCAGTTCTTCAGTACTCATCCCGTGGTTCAGAGCGATACGATACATATTATCTCCTGCTTTAACCGTATAGTACTCTCCCTGACCAGCAGGTTCTGGTTGGGGCTCTGGTTGGGGCTCTGGTTCTGGTTCAGGCTCTGGCTCTGGTGCCGATGGCTGCTCAGTTACTGGGGGTGTCTGAACACTTTCCGGTTCTTCGTCCGGCTCAGACTCCTCTTCAGGATCGACTTCTGGCCCTGGTTCATTCTCTTCCCCATCTGGCTCCTCATCTTCGCCTTCCGGTTCTTCCTCATCTGGTTCTTCTTCATCATTAACAGCTAACGACTGCTCAACTGAAGGAGAGGAAGGATCCTCGGACATATCTTCCCTGTTTGAAAACCATGCATACGCAGAGATAGGTAAAATAATTAATAATGCCAAAAAAATCACGGTTACTGTTAAAATAGGGGAAATACTCTGTTCTCTTTCTCGCTTCGCTTTTCTGGACATCGGTTCATCATCAGTATAATCAACTTCTTCATCAAAACGTTTGGACCAGAGTTCTTCCATCGATTCACGATCTTTTTTACTCATTCATATACTCCTCTCAAACTAATCGTGTCTCATTATATCATAGAATCCTTATTCTTTGAGTCTAGCTTTGTAAATTAAATAAAAATTTTAGCTTGTCCTGCCACAGATCTTCACTCTTTTGTAATAAATTGGGCCATTCAAGTGGTTCATAAGGAAGTGAGAGGGTCCGGATGCACCCAGTGCAGCAGCCATTACGTCTAACTTCAGGTTTTTCACCAAAATAATCGAGTAGAACTTCGCGTTTGCATCCCTGTTGTTTAGCGTAATCCACCATGGTCCTTAGCTGGACTGATTTATGTGTCTGATAACGATCAACCATTTCAGCAGCCTGTTCAAAAGGAATGTTCTGCTCTATAAAATGCCGACTTATATTTATCTTGGTGTCGTCTTTCAGATGATCGAGTGTCTCAGCATGTCTGTAAGCGAAAATCAGTTCATCTCTGTTCGGTAGAGTATTTTCCTGCAGTCTCATCTGGATCGCCTCATCGCCATTTTCATAAAGAAGTAAAGCGACCCCACCTTTTCTGTCTCTGGAACACCTGCCGATTTCCTGCAGGTACATCTCCGGACTTCCAGGTAGATGGTAGTGAATGATAAATCTGATGTCCGGCTTATCGATCCCCATCCCAAAAGCACTGGTAGCACAGATAACGGGTAAGGCATCTGATAAAAATTGAGACTGTATCCTGCGCTTGTCCTCTTTATCCAAATCACTATGGTAACTTTCACAGGGAATCCCCATTTGTGATCGTATCAGTTCGGCCAGTTGATCGGCAAGTTTCTTACTGGAAAAGTAAATGATTCCCGGTCCTTTAAACTCGCCGACGGCCTTAAGCAGCTGATCCTTCTTGTCTCCAAAGGACTGCGCCACTCTAAGTTGAATCGACGGCCGGTCCACCGGATAAATAATCTGGTCCACTTCTGAACTGAGGTTAAGTACAGAAAGAATATCCTTTCTCACCTGTTCAACTGCCGTAGCAGTCAGTGCCAGTGTCAATGGATTGTTCAGTTCCTGCCTGACTTTACCCAACTTCAGATAGTCTGCTCTGAAGTCCATCCCCCATTGAGAAATACAATGAGCTTCATCTACTACAAGTAGAGACAAGTTGATTTGTTTCAGCTGATCGATCATTCCCTGCTGCTGAAGCATTTCTGGAGACACAAAAATAAATTTATACGCTGATAAATTCCGTAGAATGGTCTGTTTCTCCTTGAAAGAAAGAAAACTGTTCAATGCCACTACTGACTTTTCACCGCTGCTTTTCATTTTTTCTACTTGATCTTCCATTAGAGATAAAAGTGGTGATATGATGACAGTCGAACCTCCGAGCAGATAAGCTGGCAGCTGGTAACAGAGCGTTTTCCCAGTACCTGTTGGCAACATGACCAGTGCGTGTCTTTCTGCAAGAACACTGCTTATCGCCTCTTCCTGTCCGGCACGATAACTATTAAATCCGAACCTGTCATTCAATAGTTTTTTCGCTTGAATGCTCCTGTCTTTTGTCATAGACATCCACGTATCCTTTCAATTTCAACTAGTCGATACCAGAAAAATTCAAGCTGCTGAATCTCCTGTTGTGCCTGAGCGTAAGATAAAGACGGCTCGCTTAAAAATAACTTTCTTAACTGATCATAAACTTCTTTTGGGATCAATGGTTTATACCCTGTATACTTGCTGATCAGTACCGCTTCAAGTACATGTTCTTTGACCGTGTTTTCTTTTAATTTGCGTATGGCCGCTGTGCTATGAATTGAGCTTCCGTTCATTAAAAACGTCATGCTTCTGTAAGCACTGTCACTTAATCCGTAATGACAGGATTTGTGGACAGTATCCCACAAAGACTTCAAAAGGTCTGATTCCTCAAAAAAACGGGAAAGCCTGTCCATGAGAATCTCTGTAGTTAGCAGTACTTCTAAAGAAGTCATCCCATGCTTCTCAGCTGTCTGCCTTTTGGTCATCCCTTCATAGTTATGCCCAATCATCTGATTTACTATAAATGTTCCTAGTTCATCTGGTAAGGTTTCAAGAAACGCCTTAATTTCATCTGCCCACATGAAAGCCAGAGGCTTCTGTGGAAAGCCTTGTTCAGCTAACCATTTCTTTATTCGATTCTGAGTGAGCCTGTCGCTGATGTAAGGGATGTACCCCTTATTTCCATAACTGAACTCAGATAAAATCTGCGTGACAAAGATGAACCAGTGCCAGAATGCTTTGCGTGTCAGTGCATCAGACATTTCTAAAGTACAGTTCAGCAGAGGGTAGTTTAAAATAAACGCTTCCTTACTCTGCTGGCCTGATGGCGTTATCTGATATCGTCCTTCTTCTTGAGTGAGCCAGCCCAGATCGCTCAGTTTCTTCATCCTGTCTACCCATTCTGATTTTGAGAGTGAAAGAGAGGAAAGAAATAGAGCCTGAAGCTGATTTTTTTCAGCAGTAAACAAAGTCGATGGCGTACGCTTTCCTTCTGCAATCAGCTCCATCTGTCTCAGCGTTACGGAGGTCTTCTCAGAAAATAAGTAATTGATGTAGTTCAGCTCAAACATTTCTGTCATACGTCACCCACTGTGATTTTATTTTGTTTCTCTATCTCTACAATACACTATACAACTCAATAGGTTAAGCTCTTTATTGGTCTTAATTTTCTTAATTTTTTTAACAGCTCAAACATCTGAATGATAAAGGCATATAAAAAGCCTGCAGAGACTTGAACAGAGATAAACAGGTGTAAACCTGTTATAATCTATACAAATTTCTGTAGACTGCAGTAGATGTATTAAATAAAACTAAAGGTGTTATGCCTTAAGACTGAGATATAGTAACCTGTGTCTGCTTCTTACGATTAATTTTCTTTCTAGTCTTATCAAGCCAAGGTTTAAGTTTCGAAAAGGCAATAAAGAACAGTACTGCTACTATAGGACCTTTAATCATATTGAAAGGCACAATAGCAAACAGCAGATAAGTTCTCATTGGTCCGACACTGAATCCCATTACTGCCATATAGGCAGGTGCAATAAACAGCCAGTTTGCTAAAGTCATAGCTGCAGTCAAGGAAACACTGGCAGCTCCGCCAGCAAGAAGTTTATATTTCAAGGCAGTTCCTTTTTTTGCGATAATCAGGTACAGTGGAAGTGTATAAGATAATGTTGCAATAAAAGCTGCTGTATCTCCAATCGGAAATCCCATTTCTCCGCCCTTTTGAGCGTACGACAGGAGTGAGCGGATGAATGCAATAGCAACACCTGCCAGTGGTCCGTAGACATACATTCCGAAGAGCACCGCAAGATCACTGAAATCTATTTTCAGGAATGGTGATCCGGGCAGTATTGGGAATGAAATCATGGATATGACCCATGCAAGGGATGCCAGCATAGCAATGCCTACCAGTCGTTTTGTTTTGTTGTTTGTCATAATAAATCCTCCTGAAAGGATCCATCCTGCTTAGGGTGAACTTAATGATGAGAGTATTCTGGCCTCTGCTTGTCTGATACTTGAAGCAGGAAAGACAAAAAACTCTGCCAGTTCCCCACTTCAGGTCACTAACAGAGCAAAAAGACAGAATTTATTTTCAGTCAGAAAGCTCCATCTTCTTTATCCAGACTATACTGTCGGTACTGGAATTACACCAGTTCAGCAATCACTGATCGCTCGTGGACTTTACCACCGGTCGGGATTTACACCCTGCCCCTGAAGATGAATCGATATATTTAATTCTGATATTATTATACTGAGTTTAATCGATGAAGTCAAGCGCTCTTGCTCAACATTACACAGGAGACTAAAACTATTGCCCTTATTCACTTTCCCCAGTTTCGATCGGAAGATGAATAAGGAACGACGCCCCTTTTCCTAATGTAGATTCGACTTCTATATACCCTTCATGTGCTTCTACGATGTTCTGAACTAATGACAGTCCAATGCCTGTACCGTTCGCATTGAATGAGTAATTATTTCGGGATTTATCTGCTTTGAAGAATCGGTCGAAGATATACGGAACATCTTCTTCCGGTATTCCAGTCCCAGTATCTTTCACGACCATAACTACTTCGTTCAAGTCCTGCTCATTGTATAGCTGTAGCGTCACGACTTTTTCAGACTTATCAGTCATACTTGTGTGTCTGATCGCATTATTTATTAAATTGACAAACACCTGATCCATCTTATCTTTATCCATGACGAGATGAACGTCTTCTTTAGGCATGTCAAGCTGAAGCGAGACTTCGGATTCATTCGCCATTTTGTCAAAACGGAAAAGCAAGCTTCTCAAGTAACTGTTAAGGTTCACATCAGTTTTCTGAAGCTCGATATAACCTGCTTCCATACGTGACAAATCAAGCATCTCATTTACCATACGGTTCATTCTCTGTGATTCATCACGAATGATCGCCGCCATCTCTTTTTTCTCTTCAGTGCTTTCCGCAACGTCGTCGAGTATCGCTTCACTGTAACCCTGAACCATGACCAGAGGGGTTCTCAATTCATGAGAGATATTATTGATAAAGTCGACTCTCATTTTATCAAGTCGATGTTTCTTCGTCTGATCATTAGTCGAAACAAGAATACCTCTTAAGTCTTCAGTAAAATCATCTACTAAAGGGAGAATCCTCACATCGTAATAAGATTCCTCCATTTCGATTGAAAACTCTCTGATTTTCTTATGTTTAACCACTTCCCGCAGCTGTTCTCCCAAATCGATAAACTCTTCATCATGTGAAAATGCAGATTTTTCGATTTGATATTGGGTAAGAAATATGTCCCCAACCGGGTTAGACAGCAGGAGGGTCAGTTCTGAATCATAATAAAGAATACCTGTTTCGATGTTTTCCAATATATGAGCAAGCAGTTCTTTTTCCTGCTTAACAACTGTCCTGTTCGTTTCAAGTGAATGACCCATTTTATTCATTGCCATAGCCAGTTCAGACAAATCATCTCGCCCAGAAATCGGAAGCTGATGACTAAAATCGTCTCTTGCAAAGTCAAATGCTATATTCGTCATCGCATTTATTGGTTCGGAAACATTTTTTTTGAGATACATGTAATAATAAGCTGCTATAAGCAGGTGAATGATAGTCAAACCAGTAATGACCCAGGTCATCTGTCTCTCAATTGAGATAAGAAAAGATAGATCCGCATACGAGTATAGGATGAGTTCCTCTCCTTCTGTAGATGTCGGCTGGATATGAAAAATAAAAGGAATGTTATAACTCACTTCATTATCCTGATCTGAGCGTATATTCACATGTTCCTCTTGGGGCTGAAAGTTCTCGATGATATCCGGTTTATTTTCCATTGTATTAAGGACATCCGCTGGGAAAGAGTACACCCATGCTTCACCAGTTGGAGAATCGAACGTTTCAGAAGCCAGAGCGAAATGAATACTCGAATGGAGATTATTAATAGACTCAATGTTATCTATTAAAAAATGTGGATCCGCAATAGCTAAGCGTTCCACATTTATAATAATTTCTTCAAAGTCATTCATGAAGTTTTCTTTAATCTGCTGGGAATAAAATACACCGTAAAACACTGTAGTAGCAATAAAAGAAAATAGAGTGATACCAAAGGTGATAAGCCAGATCCTGATTGCAACTACATTGATTTTCATGCTGTCTACTCCTCTTCTTCATGAGGATAAGAATTCAGCTTATATCCTAGTCCCCAGACTGTCTCGATCATTTTCGCTGCCACATCAGATTCTTTTTTGAGCTTTTCTCTCAAACGTTTAACATGGGTGTCAACTGTTCTCAAGTCCCCGAAAAATTCATATTTCCACACTTCTCTTAAAAGCTGCTCTCTGCCAAAAATCTGATCAGGTGCTGACATGAGGTAATGAAGCAAATCATATTCCTTCGGCGTCAGATTGACAGTTTTCCCGTCCGCAGTAACACGTCGGGAATCGTTGTCGATTTCAAGATGAGGAAGCTTGAGGGTATCTGAAACATCTCCTGCAGCATCTGTTCCACCTGCGCTTGATTTTGTCCGCTTAATGATCGCTGCTACACGTAAAACGATTTCTCTTGGACTGAAAGGTTTAACGATATAATCGTCTGCTCCTACTTCAAACCCTTGTATCCGGTTTAGCTCTTCCCCTTTTGCCGTAAGCATCATGATAGGTGTCTCTTTTTCTTTTCGGATTTCTTCAGCTACCTGAATCCCGTCCATCTCAGGCATCATGACATCGAGTAGAATCAGGTCATATTCATTTTCCAGTGCGAGGTCCAGAGCAATCCTGCCGTTTTCAGCTTCATCAATATCGTAATCAGCTTTTTCAAGATACATTTTCAGTAAACGTCTGATTCTATCTTCATCATCTACAACTAATAACTTTTTAGCATTCCCTTGACTAGTCTCTTCGGTCACTTTAAGACACTCCTCTAAATAATAGTGGGTTCGTTCACTTATCGATCGCTGTTGATCTCTTGTTTATCATTATAAATGAAGAACAATGATACTTCCAATCATTTCGCCTGTGATCCGGTGGGTTAGGACTCTTCGACAAGCTGCTTGAGTTTATTTACCTCGAACTGTTTAAGTTCTCTCCATTCACCTGATTGAAGCCCTTCAGCAGTCAGGAAGCCGTATTTATCACGATTCAGTTTCTCGACTGGAAAGCCGACACTTTTAAGCATCTTTTTAACCTGATGGTTTTTCCCCTCATGAATCGTCAGTTCCACAAGACTAGTATTTTTTTTAGAATCCACATCAATAATTCGCGCTTTAGCCGGTCGTGTCTTGTAACCATCGATCACTACGCCTTTTTCTAGTCTGATTACAGATTTTTTATCGATCAAACCAGTGACTTTAGCAATATATGTTTTTTCCACACCAAATTTAGGGTGAGTCAACTGATTTGTCAATTCACCATCATTGGTCAAGATAATCACACCAGTTGTATCATAATCCAGACGACCTACAGGATAGATGCGCTGTTCAACCCCGGAAAGCAGATCAACAACTGTTTTTCTTCCTTTAGGATCATCTGCGCTCGAGATTACACCCCTAGGCTTATTTAAAAGAAAATAGTACTTCTGTTCCTGTACAATAGGGACACTGTCCACTTCAATCAGATCAGTCTTTTTTACATTAATCCCCATTTCTTTCACTACTGCACCATTCACCTTGACTCTGCCCTCTTTTATCATCTTTTCAGACGCTCTTCTAGAAGCTACACCTGCGTGAGCCATGACTTTCTGTAAACGTTCCATAAACGTTTCTCCTCCATCTCTAGTATCAGACTATAACTAAAAATCAGCTGACTCTTCAAATAAACTCTGATTAGTCAATTCTTCTTCCAGTTCTAGTTCAGGTAATTCTGTTAAATCGTTCAAGCCGAAATAATCGAGAAAATAGTCAGTCGTACCGTAAAGTACAGGTTTACCGGGAGCATCAAGTCTTCCAATTTCCTGAATAAGATCACGGAGCTTCAATTTCTGAAGACTGGATGACAGCTGAACTCCTCTAATTTCTTCGATTTCCATTCGTGTGATCGGCTGCTTATAAGCAATTACCGCTAATGTCTCAACAGAGGCTTTACTCAGTTTCTTGCTCAGTGGCGACTGAGCATATACTTGAATTGCTGGTGAGTATACTTTTTTTGTTGCAAGCTTGAAACTATCTGCTGTTTCGAGAAGGGTCAGTCCGCTTGTATCATCGCCTTCATATTTCTCTTTCAGCTTAGTCAGACAGACCTTTGTATGGTCCATCGTCGATTTTGTTAGCTGAGCCAGTTCATTTAACGTAATTCCTTGTTCACCTGCCACAAACAGCAATGCCTCTAATGTACCTAATTCATTCATCGCCTGTCGCTTCCTTTCATTGACCCACTGCTGAACTAAGATATATTTCTCCGAAACACTCTTTCTGTTCAATAAACAATCTGTTTTCTTTTATCATTTCAAGAACAGCTAAGAAAGTGACGACGAATTCCTTTTTTGTCGGCACGGTGAACAGGTCTATGAATAATATTTTCTGTCTGTTCTCCGATAACTTTTTCTCAAGCCATTCTATCTTATCACTGATCGTAATTTCTTCAAGATCAATAGTGGTCGGCCCAGGCTCCATCCACTGTTTTTTTCTGATCATTTCACCAAAGACACCCACAAGGTCGCCCAGTGACAGTTCATTGGGGCTCAACGGAATGGACTGCTGATACTGTGTAAGATCTGAATGATCTTTTAAATAATACTGCTCCCTGTCATCCCTACGTTCAGACAGTTGTGAAGAGGCGTACTTAATTCTGCGATATTCAAGAAGGCGCTCTTGCAGCTTTTCAATAGAGTCTTCTTCAACATCGAACAGTTCGCCTTCTTCTTCCCACTCATCATTACGAGGAAGGAGAAGCTGACTCTTGATCGACATCAGGGTGGCAGCCATTACTAAATAGTCTCCAGCAATGTCGAGCTGCAGCATCTGCATTGCGTGGAGATAATTCAAGTACTGATCGGTTATTTCTTTTATCGGTATATCATAAATATCGATCTCATATTTATTTATGAGATGCAGCAGTAAATCCAGAGGCCCTTCAAAGACATCAAGATTGACTTTCCATTTTTCACTCATATGCTATCCCTACTTTATTCATCTCTATCGGCTTCTTTTTTCCACTTTGTGACGAGTGGAGCAGTTTCCAGTGTGCCGACAATCTTCTTGGGTGAACAGGTCCTTGACAGAGCTGTCAGCATTCGAAACGCCATGCCTTCTTCTCGATAAGACGGATTGATTGCAATGTGTCTGAGAAGAACAATTTCTTCTTCATCTTCAATACCGATCACTCCTGCCAGATCACCGGTTTCCTGACTTTTCCATAGGTAAAGCTGTCTGTTTTCTTCCTGTTCGTACCACTGCATCTCATTTGTGAGTCGAGTAGTATCTTTTAGATCAGGTACATAGGAAAGCAGTCCCATCGTTATTTTCTGGTAGTCTGATTTATATTTAATGAGCATCTTTCGCCCTCCTATCCCTCAAACTGTTGTGTGCTAACTTCCAGGTTAAGAAAATCAGTATACGTTTCTCGTTTAACTGCTAGCGCATGTCTGCCTTCTTCGACGAAGACGACTGCTGGTCTCGGTAACCGGTTGTAGTTACTGGCCATTGAATAGCCGTACGCTCCAGTACTGAATACAGCCAGTATATCATCCTGAGCGGGTTTTGTAATGGATAGATCCCAGATAAGCATATCTCCGCTTTCACAAGCTTTACCTGCGACAGATACTTCTTCTGTTTTTTCACCATTCACTTTATTGGCTAGAACTCCCGTGTATTTTGCCTGGTATAAAGCAGGACGAATATTATCAGCCATGCCTCCGTCTACAGAGATGTACTTTCTAATACCAGGAATTGATTTCTCAGTACCGATCGTATATAAAGATGTCCCCGCTTCTCCAATAATACTTCTACCCGGTTCGATCCAGATCTCAGGCAGGTCCATTTCCAGCTTCTGTGACTGATCTCTGACAGCTGCCATGATTGCATCAGCATAAGTGGATAGTGGCAGCGGCGCATCTTCCTGGGTGTAACGGATACCGAATCCCCCTCCGGTATTTAATACCGAGAGAGTAAAATCATATTTATTTTCCCATTCTTTTGCTTTGGCCATCAGTTTTGCAATAACTGCCTGATACCCGTCTACTTCAAAGATCTGTGAGCCTATATGAGCATGCAGACCGATAACGGTCAAATAAGGGGAATCCTGAAGCTCTCTGATTGCCTGTTCGGCCTGATCCGAAGACAAGTCAAACCCGAATTTAGAGTCTTCCTGTCCGGTCGTAATGTAATCATGGGTGTGAGCAGCCACGCCCGGTGTGACCCGGATGAGTACGTCCATCTGCTTTTTCTTACTCTCAGTCAGTTCTTTCAGCATAGATAACTCGACGAAATTATCTACAACGATACAGCCGATATTATAATCGATGGCTTCCCTCAGCTCCTGCCATGACTTATTGTTGCCATGGAAATGAATTCTTTCTGCAGGAAAGTCTGCTTTGATTGCCAGAAACAATTCTCCTCCAGAGACGACATCAAGCGAGACATCTTCTTGTGCAAGAATCTCATATAATGCAAGGGATGAAAATGCTTTACTCGCATAAGCCACTTGGCTTTTGTTTTCATAAGCTTTGAAAGCATCTTTAAATGCTTTGATTTTCTTTTTAACAAGGCTGATGTCATAGACATATAAAGGCGTACCGTATGTTTCAGCCAGTTCTACTGAGTCAACCCCACTGATTTCAAGATGATTATCATTAGTGACGGTCATATTCTCCATCAGTCTGCTTTCATTTGAAACATTAGTCATTCTATCCCACATTTCTATTTAGTCTGAATCCTGATTGCTCTGTTTTTCAGTTCAAAAAACATCCAAGAATATCATACCTACATATGGCTGAAAAATCAAACTTCCTTTAAAAAAGTACAGAATATGCACTTATACACACATGCTGGTCATGGGCGTTATCTCTTAGACTCCTTTTTCAAAATATGAGGAAAGGAGTCCTTAGTTATTTCTAAGAACTCCTTTCCTTTATCTTCTTTATACGTTCAGATCTGTTTACAGTTCAGCAATAACACGTTTGACCAGTGTCTTGAATGAATCTCGGACGCGCGTCGTCACTTCAACGACCTCGTCATGGTTCAATGATTCCTGCATCCCTGCAGCGTAGTTTGTAATACATGAGATGCCGGCGACTCTCAATCCAGCATGTCTTGCGACAATTACTTCCGGAACAGTTGACATGCCCACTGCATCTCCACCAAGAACGCGGATCATTCTGACTTCCGCTGGCGTTTCATAAGTCGGTCCTGTCAGACCAAGATAAACACCTTTCTGAATAGCAATATCATTTTCCTTAGCTACTTTTTCGATTGTTTCCTGATAGCCTCTATCGTAAGCCTGGCTCATATCGGTGAATCGAGGACCGAATGTTGCATCATTTGGTCCTAGAAGCGGATTGTCACCAGTCATATTGATATGATCAGTAATGATCATCAGGTCACCCGGTGTATACGATTCATTGACTCCCCCAGCAGCGTTGGTCACCATCAGCGAACTCACGCCGAGTGCTTTCATCACTCTGACAGGGAAAGTGACTTCTTTAAAGCTATACCCTTCGTAAAAGTGGAAACGTCCCTGCATAGCAATGACCTTGCGATCACCCAGTGTTCCATATACAAGCTTGCCGGCGTGTCCTTCGACTGTTGACACAGGGAATCCTGGAATATCTTCGTAAAGGACTTCTACAGCATTTTCTGCTTCGTCAGCAAGTTCTCCAAGTCCAGATCCTAAAATAAGTCCGATTTCAGGATGATCCATTCCTTTTTCTTTCAGAAAAGCTGCAGCGTGTTCAATAGCTTCTACGTAAGTTTCGTTCATTAGTCAGTCTCCTTCAGCACTATCTTTATAATCTACCTAGTTTAATTTATCTAAAAAACTTTCTCCGAATCCAGTTCCTTCGACACCAAAGTTTTCCGCAACAGTTGCGCTGATGTCAGCAAAGTGTCCCTGAGGAAGAGCTTCGGGGTTTTTAAATTTCGAGCTGAATGCAAGCAGTGGTACATACTCACGTGTATGATCGGTCCCATGATGAGTTGGATCATTCCCATGATCGGCTGTTATGATAAGCAGATCCTCTTCATCAAGTGCCTTGATGAGTTCAGGTACTCGTGCATCAAATGCTTCAAGAGCCTCTTTGTAGCCTGCTACATTACGTCTGTGTCCATATAAGGCGTCGAAATCGACCAGGTTGGTAAAACTCAATCCAGTAAAGTCTTTTTTCAGGACATCAAGCAGTTTATCTACTCCATCCATGTTGGAAGATGTACGCACGGAATCAGTAATGCCTTGTCCATTGAAGATATCATTGATTTTACCTACAGCTACTACATCTTTTCCAGCTGCTTTCAGTTTGTCCAGCACAGTTTCTCCGAACGGGTCCAATGCGTAGTCATGGCGGTTGCTGGTACGAGTAAAGTCCCCAGGTTCTCCCACATATGGTCGAGCAATGATTCTTCCAATCATATAGGGCTCGTCTTTAGTAAGTTCTCTGACATATTCACAAATGTCGTATAGTTCTTCGAGAGGAATTACTTCTTCATGTGCAGCGATCTGAAGGACAGGGTCTGCAGATGTATATACGATCAGATCTCCCGTTTCCATCTGATGCTTGCCGTATTCATCCAAAATATCAGTTCCAGAAGCAGGTTTGTTCCCGACTATTTTACGGCCGGTATGCTTTTCGATCTGATCGATCAGCTCAGCCGGGAAACCGTCAGGAAATACGCGGAAAGGCTTATCAATGTGCAGTCCCATAATTTCCCAGTGGCCAGTCATCGTATCTTTACCAACTGATACCTCTTCTAATTTTGTATAATAAGCAGAAGTATCATCAACTGGATCGATCCCTTTAAGCGGAGCAATGTTGCCTAACCCCATTGCCTGCATATGTGGCAGATGAAGACCAGCTTCTTCTGCTATATGGCCTAGTGTGTGAGCGCCTTCATCATTGAACTCTTTGGCATCAGGTGCTTCGCCGATACCGACAGAGTCCAGTACCATTAAGTGTATTCGTTTAAATGACATACTATGTCCTCCTAGATTGTCTTTCATTCAGAATAAATCAGGTCAACTGAAAAAGCAAGAATACATGAAAGTCGGGCCTTATATATGATAGATTTTTTATCATTTACTCATCTTATTCAGGCTCTCGGATGGTATTTTCCATAAATATCCTTTAAGCGATGTTTGGTAATATGTGTATAAATCTGTGTTGTAGACACATCGGAATGCCCCAGAAGCTCCTGAACTACTCTTAAATCTGCGCCATTCTCCAGAAGATGAGTAGCAAAGGAATGCCTCAAGGTATGAGGCGTAATCGAAGCCCTGATTCCCGCTTCCTGTTTCAGTTGTCTGATTTTTTTCCACACCCCTTGCCTTGACAAGGGTGCCCCCCTGGAATTGAGAAAGATAACGGAGGTTTCTTTCCTTGCCTTGTTCAATAAAAATGGACGCGCGCTTTCCATATAATACTCAAGCCACTTGCACCCCATTTCACCAATTGGAATGAGTCTCTCCTTATTCCCCTTACCAACGATTTTAATCAGTTTCATCGACAGATGAATATCCTCAGTCGTCAGTTCGATCAGTTCAGTGATCCTGAGCCCCGATGCATAGAGGACTTCCAGCATTGCACGGTCTCTTATTCCTAAAGGTTTCGTTGTATCCGGCGTTTCCAGCAGCCGGTCTATATCGTTCATAGAAATAATTTTAGGCAGTGTCTCAGCTTTTTTTGGCGTCTTGACATACAGCATCGGATCTTCTGAAGTGAGTCCTTCCTGCTTTAAAAACTGATGAAATTTTCTCAGACTGGAAAACTGCCTGATTATCGTATTATCTGACTTATCAGATTGTCTTTCCTCACTAAAGAAAGAGAGGAGAACATAGCGATCGATCTCCTCCCAGCTGACTATCCCTTGTTTGTTCAAATAATCTACGTAGTGTTTGATATCTCTCTGATAACTCTCAACAGTGTTAGGAGCCAGCCCTTTTTCAACCTTGAGATAGATGAGATAATCTTCAAGCGGTTGTCTATCCATTGACATTGACATCGCTCTCATCTTCCTTGTCCTGCTCTGCACAGTTTCTGCAGATTCCGTGAAAAGTCAGACGATGGTCCTTAACGAGAAAGTGATAATCTCTTTCAATTTCCTTTTCGATTTCAAACAGCATATCCTGCTTCACTTCTTCAATGCTGCCGCATTTAAGGCAGAGTAAGTGATGGTGCTGATGTTTGTCACTTCCCATGTTCAGGTCGTACCTGGCAATCCCGTCCTGAAAAGTCAGCTTGTTGATGATCTGCAGCTCTGTAAGTATTTCTAGCGTTCGGTAAACTGTAGCTAGACCGATGCCGGTATTCTTGGCCTTGACTAGCAGATAAATTTCTTCTGCACTCAAATGGTCCTTTTCTTTTTCAAGCAGCACTTCCACTGTCAGTTCCCTCTGTGGAGTCAGTTTAAATCCGGCTTTATGAAGCTTTTCCTTGATTAGTTTAAATGAAGAGTCTAGTTTTTTCATGATGAACTCCCTTAGTTGATAATGATTACAAAGTATTCCGATTATTCATCTTATTCTTTAGAATAAGTATAAAATAATCGACACTAAGTCTCAACTACTATTCTAGTCCTCTTCAGGCATTCTGATCAGATTAGTCCCATTATCATCCTGATTGACCAGTCCCTTTTTCATCAGCCTGCCGACAGCACGTTTGAACTGGCCTTTGCTGATACCGAACTGCTGTTTTATAACTTCCGGATCTGTTTTATTATGGAAAGGAATAGAATGGTCTTCTGAACGCTTAAGTACTTCCAGGAGCATCAATGCATCTTCTTCCATCACTTCATGTGCTCTAGGTTTTAGTGAGGTATACAGTACCCCATCTTCTCTCAGACCGATAACTCTTCCTGAAATAGTTTCTCCCAGTTTCGGTTCCTGCTCCCGTTCACTCGGATGCACAAACAGAATGTGCTTATCTTCAGTGACCGCATACGTTCCGCTTTTCTTCAAGTGAAAAACAATGCCGCTTACATTATTGTTATGCATGTCTTTCGTGCCTTCTACGTAGTCTTCAAAGAACGCCTCTTCATCTGCTGGTTTCCCCCAGATACGGTCTTTAGAGTCTGTTGTAACAGTCAGATAAAGCCTGTTTCCTTCTTTAGGCCACAGTCTTCCTTCGGCAGGCAAGTCATCCATTGAGACGACTACATCCTTTTCTTCCCATCCTATATTCACAAATACGCCAAGTTTACGATTGACTTTAACGACCTCTCCCCATCCGTATATCCCTGGTCGAATCGCTGGAATATCACTGGTAAAAACCAGCTGATCATTTTTGTCTGAATAGACAAAGCCTTTCAGTACGTCTCCAATTTCAGCAGAGTCGCCGGACAGCACTTTGTATGTGATTCCGTCTTTTTGTACAAAAAGCTGATCATTATGCTTATCTGTGACTATAGCGGTTATTTCTTTAGCTAAATTATTATTCATGTTTATCTCCTTTATTTCAGTTTAAAAAAGACGAGACAATGACTTGGAAGAATCATTATGGACAGCTGAGTCAGCAAACAGAGTATGTCCGATTCCTATCAATCATTATCTCATCTTTTTTTGATGTTTATATCATTTCTTTCGTTAAATCAATTAGATGGCAGTTGTCGCTCCACGGTAGATGATTCCACGTCTTGCGTCAACAGTGATGAGCTCATCCTGTTCAATCAGTTCCGTAGCATTTTCTGCAGAAACGATCACTGGGATACCCATTGCGATACCGATAACAGCGGCATGAGAAGTCAGTCCGCCTTGTTCTACAACGATAGCTGCAGATTTTTCAATAGCCGGCAGATAATCCTTGTCAGTGTTCTTGACAACCAGTATGCCACCTTCAATTGCTTTTTCCATAGCTTCCTCAGCAGAACCGGCCACAATTGCTTTTCCGATAACTGATTCAGATCCGACACCTTGACCGCTTGTCAGTTTAGATCCGATAAGCTGAATCTTCATAACGTTAGTCGTTCCACGCTCACCTACTGGAACACCTGCAGTAATAATGATCAGGTCGCCTTCTTTAGCGTACCCTTTCTCTACAGTAGTCTGAGTAGCCAGGTTGAACATGTCGTCAGTTGATGTCGGTTTCTCAGATACAGTCGGCTGTACTCCCCACTGCAACGCCAGTCCTCTAGCTGTTTCTTCACTGAATGTAACCGCAAGGATGTCAGCTTTGGGTCTGAATTTTGAAATCATGCGTGCAGTATGTCCTGATTCAGTAGCAGCAACAATTGTTGAGATGTTCAGGTTTTTAGCAGTATGCCCTACAGCCTGACCGATTGCTTCAGTCATGTCGTTCTGATCGTAAGCCTTAAGTGCAAATGTATCTTGGTTAATCAAAGCAGCTTCAGTACGTATAGCAATGTTGTGCATTGTCTGTACAGCCTCTACAGGATAATCTCCTGCAGCAGTTTCTCCTGAAAGCATGATTGCATCCGAGCCGTCAAAGATAGCATTCGCTACGTCTGAAGCTTCAGCTCTTGTCGGACGAGGATTTGTCTGCATTGAATCCAGCATCTGAGTTGCTGTAATGACCGGTTTACCTGCATCGTTACATAGGCGGATCATACGTTTTTGAACAATTGGCACGTCCTCAGTTGGGATTTCCACACCAAGGTCACCACGAGCAACCATCAGTCCATCAGAAATCTTAAGAATTTCTTCCAGGTTGTCTACACCTTCCTGGTTTTCAATCTTAGGAATGATCTGAACATGCATTTTGTCTTCTTTTTCAAGTATTTCAGTAATTTCAAGTACATCAGAAGGTCGTCTGACAAATGAAGCAGCAATATAATCTATATTGTTCTCCAGTCCGAACATGATGTCAGAACGGTCTTTGTCAGTCAGTCCAGGCAGATTGACTGACACGCCAGGAACGTTTACACCCTTTTTATTCTTAAGATCTCCTGTGTTCTGAGCAGTAGTAACAATATCTTCGTTTTCACGATCGATATCTGTTACCATCAGGTTGATCAGACCATCATCTAGAAGAATGCTTGAACCAGGAGTGACATCGTTGATCAAGTCCGGATAAGTGACTGAGAAACGCTCATTTGTTCCTTCTACTTCATTCATTGAAACGCGAACAGTGTCCCCTTTAGTAATGGTCACTTTTCCGTCTTTCATGTTGTTCGTTCTAATTTCAGGACCTTTCGTATCAAGCATGATACCGACCATTTTACCTGTCTGTTCAGATGCTTTTCGAATGTTGTTGATACGGTTCAGGTGCTCTTCATGATCGCCGTGTGAAAAGTTAAGTCTCGCGACGTTCATTCCTGCTTCAATCAGTTTAACTAATGTATCAAGTGATTCACTTGCCGGTCCGATGGTACAAACAATTTTCGTCTTCTTCATTATCTGACTCTCCTAAAAAATAGTATTTGGTGTTGCATTTATATAAATGATGACTTAAAGCACTCCAACCTTAGAGGTATGGTTAGTTGGATATTTCCTCATTCAACTTAAACAAGTCCATATTAGGTGTGTGAGTCATGTTGTCCAATGTTTCAACGATATCTCTGACTATGATCTTCTCGTTGACTATACCCAGACAGACCCCGCCTTTTCCTTCTTTAAGGACATCTACTGCTTTAGCTCCAAATTGAGAAGCAAGCACTCTGTCTCTAGCTGTAGGCGAACCACCTCGCTGAACGTGCCCTAGAACAGTTACTCTGACATGGAAATTATCAATAGCATCCAGCTTTTCAGCAAACTCATTGCCGCCCATCACTCCCTCGGCCAGGATAATGATGCTGTGCTTTTTGCCTTTCTCTTTTCCTTCTCGGATGTTATCAGCTACTTCTGTAATATCGAAGCCTTTCTCAGGAACAATGATCTGCTCTGCACCACTGGCAACACCAGTCCACAAAGCGATATCTCCCGCATCTCGACCCATCACCTCAATGACGAAAGTGCGGACATGGGATGTAGCTGTATCTCTGATCCTATCCAGTGCATCAAGCACTGTATTGATTGTTGTATCGAATCCGATCGTGTAATCAGTTCCTGCAATGTCATTATCGATCGTTCCGGGGATGCCGACACATGGAAAACCACGTTTAGTCAAAGCATATGCCCCGCGGTAAGACCCGTCTCCACCGATGACGACTAGTCCCTCAATGCCAAAGCGCTTAAGCTGTTCGATTCCTTTCAGCTGTCCTTCTTCAGTTGCGAACTGAGGATACCTCGCAGAATATAAGAAAGTTCCTCCTCGCTGAATCATGTCACCGACATCTCTTCGTGTCAGTTTTCTGATATCACCGGCAACAAGGCCGGCATATCCGTAATTTACACCATATACTTCCATGCCTTCATGCAATGCCTTCCTTACAACAGCACGTATGGCAGCATTCATTCCGGGAGCGTCTCCTCCACTTGTAAGAACGCCAATTCTTTTCATCTCATTTCCACCTTCAATGCAAATTTTCTTCATTCCCTGTCAGAAACTCACAGAGATATGTAAAATACCTCAGGTCATCATTCAACATGTTTCACCCTATGATATTTTACCTTAAACCATCATTTATTTACATACATTTATTATTTTATCATTTTTAACCGGTCTTGTCTTTTAAAATCCAGAGATAAACGGATTTAATGCTGATTATTTCAGAAAAACATTCTCTTTTCCTAATGCATCTATCAATTCATTGAGCAGCTCTTCGTCAGGCTGCACATTGAATTTGCTTTTAAGCTTTTCTTTTCTCTCTGTAGCAGGATCATAAATAATAACGGGTACAGACCCAGATCTTTTTGACACTATAGCTAAGATCTCCTGAAGCCTGTTTCTGTCCTGGTCAATATCCCTGATTCTTAGGAACAGCCCTTTGTGCGCAGATTCTTTTTCTATCAGCATTTCAACTGTGCTAGCAATGACGTTGATTCTATCGCCTTTCCACTCTGCTTTTCCCCTTACTTGGAGAAGCGCACCTTCCTTGCATAATCGGGAGACCCTTCTATAAACATCAGGAAACAGAATGACCGTGCCTTCACCGGAGGAATCCGACACATCCATGAAAGCCATTGGTTCTCCACGTTTAGTCTGTATTTTTTTCATGGCTTCAACCTGAATAATATAGGTAGAAAAACGTCCGGCTTCAGATACAGCAAGAAAATCAGTCGTACTCTGCGCGTATTGTTCTGTAGGATGCCCAGATAGGTAAAAACCAGTCACCTCAAACTCCTGCTGTAGCTTTTCCTTGAAAGAAAGATCAGGCAACTGTTCCATTCTAGGAGCAAGTGATTCGAAAAGTTCTGTATTCCCATTACTCATCTTGATACTGTCAATAACAGATACTAATGCATGAATAAGTGTATTTCTGTTCGTTCCCAGCTCATCAAAACACCCTGCCTTGATTAGCGGCAGGATCATCTGCTCTTTGCGCCACTTATCATCCAGCCTGCTCACGAAAGACATCAGATCCTTGAATGGGCCATTAGCTTTTCTCTCATTCATTATATGACTAAGGAACTCTCTTCTCAAACCTTTCACCGTATCCAGCCCAAAAATAATCGATCCATTGCTGACAGTAAAGGAATACCAGCTGGAATTAATAGAGGGTTTCACGAGCGGCAGTCCCCGCTGCTTAGCTTCCATTAAATACTTTCTGACCTTTTCTCTGCTATTGGAAGTGGAGCGCATAAGTGCAACATAAAATGCTGCGGGATAATGTGCCTTGAAATAAGCTAACTGGAAAGCCAGTTTTGAATAAGATACTGCGTGAGATCGGTTGAAGCCGTAATTGGCGAACCTTTCTATATGCGTGTATATCGCCTCGGCATCTTCTTCCTGATACCCTCTTTCCTTGGCGCCAGCAACAAATTGGTTGCGCCCTGCATCTATTTCATCTTTTATCTTCTTTGAAATCGCTCTTCTCAGTATATCAGCTTCTGACAAGGTGTATCCTGCGATTTTTGAAGCAACTTTCATTACTTGTTCCTGATAGACTATAACGCCATACGTGACTGATAAAATTTCTTTCAGATCATCATGAATGTATTCAACCGGTTCTTTGCCTTTTTTTCGGGCAATGAAATGATCGATCTGCTCCATAGGACCTGGTCTGTACAATGCATTGACAGCGACTATATCTTCAAATTCAGTTGGCCCAAGTTTTTTAAGTACTCTTTGTATCCCGGCAGACTCAAACTGAAAAATACCATTTGTATCAGCTGTTCTAAACAAGTCTAAAGTTTTTGGATCGTCTAAAGATATTGCTGCAAGGCTATCGTCTATAGACCGTCTGTTCAGGCCTGAAAGTGAAAGGCAATCAGCTAGTATCGTCAGGTTCTTCAATCCAAGAAAGTCCATCTTCAAAAGACCCACAGTCTCGACATCGCCCATCGTAAACTGCGTCAACGGCATGACCCCACTGCCTTCCTGAAGCGGTGTTGACAAAGTAAGAGGGTCCTTGGAGATGACAACTCCTGCAGCATGTGTGGATACATGTCTGGGGAGTCCTTCGAGTTTTACAGCTGTTTTAAACAGCATCAAATTCATCTCTGATTCCTTTACTAACCCCTTTAATTTATCTGATTCTTTATAGGCTTCTTTTAACGTGACTCCCGGGCGTGACGGAATGGCCTTAGACCATTTCTTAAGATTGTCTGTTGTCAATCCAAAAACTCTTCCGCTGTCTCTGACCGCCATCTTTGCAGCAAATGTGCCGAATGTCGCTATTTGAGCTACATGATCACTCCCATATTTTTCAAATACATACGATAAAATCATTTCTCGCTTATTGTCAGGGAAATCAAGATCGATATCCGGTAAAGTAAATCGCTCTTCATTCAGAAATCTGTCGAAAAGTAAATCATATTTTATAGGGTCCACATCTGTAATCTTAAGGACATAAGAAACTAGAGAGCCTGCAGCAGATCCCCTTCCTGATCCTGTTACGATCTGATTATCATGAGCAAATTTCATCAGATCCCAGACTATCAGAAAATAATCCGCAAAGCCCATTTTGCTGATTACCGTCAATTCTTTTGTCAGTCGTCTCTTATACCTGTCGTCATAATCAGGTACTCGCTTCGACAGCCATTCAAAGGAAATATTCTCAAGATACTGCACTGAATTTAGGTTATCTGGTGTATTAAATTCCGGAAGTCTTGTTTCCCATTCAAATGACAGCTTACATTTATCAATAAGATTGTGAGTATTGTCAAGAGCTTCAGTCAGCCCTACAGAACCATAGTAGCTTAATTGCTCGCTTTTATTTTTTAGATAACCTGATCCATTGCGATGCATAAATTCATCTTCTTCAATAGTTAAGCCGTTTTCGATCGCATGAAGAACTTTTATCGCAGACTGATCGCTTTCATCATTCAGATAAACAGATTCACTAATCACTAATGTAACGTCTACAGCATCAGCCATCTCCTGCAGACTCCTTATTTCCGACTGATAAGCATCGTCCCAGCTGATCCCTATACTTAGTGCCGGACAGTGCTCGGAAAGTGTACGTATAAACGACCGAACAGCTTCAGCGTCCTGCTTCAGACCTTCCAGCATAATACTGGTGGCAGGTAAAACGATACTCACATTCTCACTGATCGAAGATAATCGATTGATGTCAACGGTTTGATGACGAAGCATAATATCGGTAGAAAGAGACATAAGTTCCTGATAACCACTATTATTATTTGCAATCAGAACTATCTCAGTTTCTCCATCCCAGACATCGCTGGCGGTCAAATCAACAGTCAAGCCAATAAGAGGTTTCATCTTCTGTCTGACTGCTTCTTTATAAAATTCCACTGCTCCGTACATGACATGCTTATCTGTAAGTGCAATGGATGTATAGCCGAGCTTTTTAGCCTGACTGATTATAGAAGGCACCGACAGTGTGCTTTTTAATAATGTGTATGAACTGAACACTTGAAGAGGAGTAAATTCCATTCCATCACCTTCCACCTTTGACATTCCTCCAGCATTTTGAACAGAATAAAGCCCTCAATGCAGCGTATTAGGCACATGCATGCCTGTGATAGCGTCATTGAGAGCTGACTTTATCTGATTCCTAACGCAATTCTAGCATATCTGCTCATACGGGTCGTATCCCATGCTGGATACCAGACCAGTTTAACGTCAGTTTCTGTAATTTCGGGTACAGTTTTCATTGCATTAAGAATATCCTCAGTTATGACATCTGCCAGCGGACATCCCATTGTGGTCAGTGTTATTTTCATCTCGCAGTATCCACCATTAAACACATTAACTTCATATATAAGGCCCAAGTTGACAATATCGATTCCTAATTCAGGATCGATCACTTGTTCCATTGCCTGCATGATCCGATTTTTTACATCCTGAATCTGTTCATCAGTCCATACTTCAGTCTCTTTAGTCATACGCTCTCCTCCTTGTTTCTCACTTTCATTTTAACATATTACAAAGCGTGTGTTCACCTTAAAATAAAACTTTCTTTGACGATGTGACTTATCCTTTTTCACTATGTGTAAAATAGTTGTCGGAAAGTAAAATAGTAGGGCAAGAAATTAAAGTAGACAAAAAGAAAGAAGACCCTTAATCTAGAGATAACCACAAATCCAGAAAAGAGGTCTTCTTATGAATCAAATTATAGCAGAAATTGCCAGTATATTAAAGGATTCTGAAACATTAATAGACAGTGAAATACGATTAGATCAGTACCTTCCACAAGTCATGTGTGAGTTGGTTTCTAAAGCAATAGAAATGATTGATTTGGAACTAATCCATTCCTATAAAGAACGAGGATACGAAATAGAGAAAACAATGAAACGTACCGTTCAATTCTCTTACGGGGGTGTTGAAATTAGGCGA
>NZ_FNFK01000017.1 GCF_900101165.1 Alkalibacterium thalassium
CGGGCGTATTGTTGAGCATTTGTTTCGTCTCTTTATAGTGGTCGATCTTGTCGCTAAGCATTTGATTATAAATGAAACGGGCACAGCCAAAACAGTTCGCAAAATAGTTTTTTTGTTCTTCATTTGGGTAGAGCCGATACTTATAAGCTTTTAACATATTCTTCACCTCCTCTTACGCTTTGTTACTTGATTATACTGTAAAAATACCGTACAATCAAGTCGGAGGTGAGTATATGTCTGACAAAGAACGCGTAGAAATACGTATGCCAAAAGTTATTCTAGAAAAAGTAGACGCATACCAAAAAGAAAATGGACTGCCGACAAGAACGGCAGCTATCCTTGAACTAAAACTAATAAGAAACGGTCTTGAGAAATAACTTCAAGCTATCGCTTGACCGACATTCATCTCCCACTTTCACTGGTGCTTCGTACCCATACGTTTAGAAGTGGGAGACTTCTTTCGGAATTACGTTAAAGATTCAGATGGACTAAGGAGCAGTAAAAGAAATTAAAGCGTATGAAATTAGAAAAACACTCTCTTTTTTAAATGATTTTCAGTATGATATAATAGGAACTGATGAATTTTGGTATAAGAGGCTGGGTAAAAGCCTCGATAGTCTGGTATGATAACTGAATAACACAGTGAAATAGAATGACTTTCAAGTCACACCTACTAAAAATAGAATTGAAAAGACATGACATTAATGAAAAGAGTGAATAGGAATGAAGACTGATCACAAAGCGGTCGTTTTAGGGTGCAATTATTATATCGGGTTAAGTATCATCAGATGTCTAGGACAGCAGGGGATTTATGTAACAGGGGTCCACTATCAGGAAGAAGGCGCTTATGCATTTAAATCAAAGTATTTATCTGAGCGAATGATTGCCCCTCACCATGAAAAAGAGGCAGAACAGTTCAAGAACTTTCTGATTGCATATGCTAAAAAGCAGACACACAAGCCAGTTTTGTATCCCACGGCAGACCCGTTTGTTCTGCTGATCGATAAATATTTTGATGAACTGAAAGAATACTACTTGTTCAACCAGACCCAGCAGGGCTTCTGGAGCGATATCATCGACAAAGACAAATTGTATCTGCTGGCGGCAGAGCATAATGTACGTGTACCGAAAAGCTTCAGCACAGATGATGAACACCTCATTGAAAAAGTCGAAAGCGAACTGGGATACCCATGCATCATCAAGCCGTTCGATTCGTCGACCTTCGTTTCTACATTCAGACGCAAGCTGTTTAAAATCAATAATAGAGAAGAGCTTCTTGAAAAGCTGGAAGCAGTGAAGGAAAAAAATATCGATGTCGCTGTCCAGCAGCTCATTCAGGGGTTCGACGATCATATGTATACCTTTGATGCTTACCTGAACCAGGATGCAAAAGTGACACACTGGCTGACAGCACAAAAGCAGAGGCAGTACCCGATCAACTTCGGTGCGTCTGTTTACATCAAGCAGACTCATGTACCGGAACTGGCAGAAATAGGTATTCCGTTCCTCGAAGGTATCGGCTATAAAGGTTTTGCAGAAATTGAGTTCAAGAAAGACGAGCAGACAGGCAAGTATTACCTGATTGAAATCAATGCCCGGACCACAAACTTCAATCAGATGCTTGCAGAATTGGGCTTCAATATGCCGCTGCTGGCATACAAAGAACTGACAGGACAACCGATCGGAGAGCAGACTCTGGAGGAAACAACAGGATACGGCTTCCACTACATGTATGA
Organism: Alkalibacterium thalassium; assembly: GCF_900101165.1. GTDB lineage: Bacteria > Bacillota > Bacilli > Lactobacillales > Carnobacteriaceae_A > Alkalibacterium > Alkalibacterium indicireducens. The sequence goes on from NZ_FNFK01000017.1 coordinate 1,737, forward strand.
AGACTTACATGCCACACGAGCATATCTGGCGTCCAAGCAGCTGTCAGTCGGTCAAATTGCTAAAACGTACACAGATAAACGAGTGGGAGCAATATGGGATCGTAAAGATCCAAAGCCAGGTTTCGCTTATCTAGGTGTTCTTTTCGGCAAGGTGAAAAAGAAGCTGTTTTAAGAAAAGTGAATGAGCTGTCAAGGACCAGCTTATTAAAAAGGAGAAACAATACATGCGCTTATCAGAATTACTTGAATCGATAACACTCATCGATTCTATAAATCAAAACGATGTTGAGATTGATAAAATAGCTTATCACTCTGGAGAGGTCGAGTCCGGCACACTGTTTGTCTGCATTAAAGGGTATCAGACTGATGGACATGAATATGCTGCAAAAGCTGTGGAGCAGGGGGCTGCGGCTTTAGTTGTCGAACGTTTTATTCCTGATCTTGATGTCCCTCAATATAAGGTAGAAAACAGCCGTCAGGCTCTGGCTGCACTTGGGAACCGTTACTATGATCACCCATCGAAAGCTTTCACAGTGATCGGAATAACAGCGACGAATGGAAAAACTTCTACTTCGTTCATGACCAATTCTATTTTGGAAGAGAACAAGCTGAATACTGGGCTTATCGGGACAGTCATGGTCAAGTACGGAAAAACTGTTGTACCGAGTGTCCTGACGACGCCTGAGTCTCTGGATCTTCATGGATATTTTGCAAAAATGAGACAGGAAAATATATCTCATGTAACTATGGAAGTATCTTCTTCGGCGCTGGACCTAAGTCGAGTAGGGAATGTGGATTTTGATATCGTGGCTCTGAACAATATCAGTCGGGAGCATATTGATTTACATGGCTCTTTTGAAGAGTACTATAATGCTAAAGCAAGTCTGATCAGAGAAGCTGGATCAGGTCAGTTTGCTGTGTTAAATCTTGATGATGATTACTCCGCGTCCTTAATCAGTCAGACAGAGGCTAACGTAGTGACTTACGGCTTGAAAGATGATTCCGGGCACTTATACTGCTCAGATCTGGATATTGCGAGCGGGAGAGGCTCCTTTAGAGTGGAAGTTAGAAAACCGTTCAAGACGATCACAGGCAGGACGATTGAACAGACCAGTTTCAGAATAGACTTGTCTGTAGCAGGCTATCACTCTGTGTATAATGCAATGGCGGCGGTCACTATCGGTCTGATCAGCGGTGTGGACATTGAGACAATACAGTCCGGAATAAGCAATTTCAAAGGTGTTGAACGTCGATTCCAGTTCATATATGAAAATGATTTTAAGATCGTGGATGATCATTTTGCAAATGCAGGGAACATAGATGTTACCCTTGAGACTTTGACCAAGATGGATTACAAGACACTTCACATTGTTTATGCGATCAGAGGAAGCCGTGGTGTGACAACTAACCGTGAAAATGCTGAGGCTTTAGCTAAGTGGGCGCCTAAATTAGGTCTGGAAAAAGTTATTGTATCTCTGAGCGAATCCCATGTCATTGATAAAGATGATGTACTTCCTGAAGAGCTTGAAGCCTTTAAAGAAGAAATGGACAAAGTTGGTGTGGAAATCGAACTGCACAAGGAAATGCCGGATGCACTCCAGTCAAGTCTGAAGCAAGTACAGAAAGGGGATGTCATCCTTCTTGGCGGGGCACAGGGAATGGACTTTGGAGCCAAATATATTCTTCATCAGCTGGTTGAAATGAGACCGGAACTCGATAAAGAATCGGTGCTGAAGCCCTTGACTCAAAGAGTAGCTGGAATAGATGAATCCTTCCTTGATAAGGAACGTAAATAGTAAAGCATTGAGGGTTAGTGAATCCCTTTATCAGGAGCATACAAAAAAACCGAAAGAATCTTTGTACATTGGACAAAAGATCTTTCGGTTTTGCTTTATACACTGGAAATTAATTCCTGCTGGTGAATTATTTTAATTTTGAGGAAGCGAAGGTCGTTTCCAGATCTGACATATCGTTTTCTTCTTCCAGAGTGATGGCCATGCGACCGGACAAGGTTCGTTTAGTTGAGCGGTATGCCATTACCAGAGGAACGAAGGCCGCAAACCAGGCCAGCGGATTGGCAATGGCAGCACCCATGAAACCTAGCGGGATGGACAGGAAGGCTGCGGCACCTATACGCGCCAGTAGTTCACCTATACCGGCAACAGTAGGAGCCAGGCTGTTTCCAAGCCCTTGAAGCGTGTGTCTGTATATGAAGAGAACAGACAGGACAGCATACAATGTAGAATTCGACAGGAAATAGAACTGAATCATGCGTAAAACTTCCGCAGGGGCATCAGCACCGACGAACAAGGTTGCCAGATTTCGTCCCCATAGCATCAGTAGGATACCGATCACGATACTGTAGACGACACTCATTTTTACAGCTTTATCGACACCGTACCAGACCCGATTCAGTTTTCTGGCACCGTAGTTCTGAGCGGCATAGGTGGACATCGTCACCCCGAAGGACTGTAGGGGAAGGACAGCAACAGCATCGATTTTTTGAGCAGCTGTATAGGCAGCCACTGCAGTAGCTCCCAGCTGGTTCAATGTGATGGTGATTGCCACAGAACCGATTGCGATAATCGAATACTGAAAACCGTAAGGCAGACCGATTCGTAGATGCTCTTTAAATTCTGCAGCACTGAGTTTCCAGTCTTCCTTATGAATTCTGAGAATGGGCACTTTCTTCCATATATAAAGCAGACATAGAACACTTGAGGTGATCTGAGCAGTTACCGTCGCCAGAGCAGCCCCTCTGATACCGAGATCGAACACCAGGATATAGGTATAATCCAGAATGATGTTCAGAAGAGAAGTAATGATAAGAAAATAAAGCGGTGTTCGGCTGTCACCAATGGCACGCAGAAGATTGGCCAGATAGTTGAACATGATCACTGCACCGATTCCTCTGAACAGGACATTCAGATAATCGTAGGCATACGCATAGGTTTCTTCAGGCGTCTGCATGATCGTAAGTATTTCTTCAGTAAAAGTCGTCGTCAGGATAGTCAGTACCACAGCGATAGTTACACTGATTATCAGGCTGGTTGCCAGATTCTGTCTCAGGCTTTTTTCATCTTTACGTCCGAAACGCTGAGCGGTGATCACCGCCAGCCCGGCTGTAATCCCGATCGCCAGTCCAAGTATCAGAAACTGGAGACTGAGAGTTGAGCCAATGGCAGAAAATGCCGTGACTCCGATCGTCTGACTAACGATGAAGGCATCAGCCATATTATAGAACTGCTGAAATAAATTACCGATTAATAAAGGGATCATAAATCCAATAATCAGTTTCACCGGATTTCCCTGGGTCATGTCTTTTTTCACATGTCATCCTCCTAGCTGTAAATGAACAGCGCATGACAAAGTGTCACTTTTACGCGTCATTGGTTCCAATCAATTAAATTAAGTACCCAGTAATTATAGCCAGAAAAAATATAATTACAATAGAAATCGACAAAATAATTTAAAATATGTAGGGACCTTTAAAGTTAAGCGGATAAAGCAACTTGGGTATGAATGTATGAAAGATTTTGCTATACTCGTTTTGACCATATAATTAGTAAGCTGATAATATTTGTATGACCATAAAGCCACGATACATAGGATCACAGAAGTGGCAGCACAAATAACTTAAGAAGTGCAAGAAGCAAGTATATTATTTAAGAAGAGGGATCCGTCAATGAATGAACGAATAACTAAATCGATAAAAGTAGATAGCCTGCGTGCACTGAAAAAACTCATAAATATTCCGTCTGTCAATACATCCAACGGGAATGAACGATCTTTTCCTCCTTTTGGAAAAGGCATCGATGCAGCTTTAAAAGAAACGCTCAACATTTGTGACAAGCTGGGGATGGATACCTTCTATGATCCTGAGGGCTTCTACGGCTATGCAGATTATGGAGACGGTGAAGAGACGTTAGGTATTCTCTGCCATCTGGATGTCGTGCCTGAAGGAGACAAAGAAAAATGGGATAGTGATCCGTTTACAGCAACAGAGCGTGATGGTGCGGTCTACGGCAGGGGAACTCAAGACGATAAAGGTCCGACGATTGCTGCTTTATATGCGTTGAAAGCTCTTATCGATGCTGAAGAGACCTTCAGCAGAAAAGTCCGCTTTATTTTCGGAACTGATGAAGAAACCTTGTGGCGATGCATGAAAATGTACAAAGCGCATGAAACGATGCCGGACCTTGGATTTGTGCCTGACGGGACCTTTCCTCTTACTTATGCGGAAAAAGCGCTGCTTCAAGTCACTCTGACTGGCCCCGGTGCAGCAAAAATGGAGGTCCACTGCGGAGAATCACCAAATGTTGTGCCGGATACTGCTGAGTATTCGGATGGTCAAGTCGACCAGCTTTCTGCAGTGTTTGATCAGATGGATGGGCCTTACACAGTAGAAGATAATAGAATCATTGTACATGGGAAAAGTGTGCACGCGAGTCAGGCTCAGGATGGAAAAAACGCAATTGCCCTTCTCGCAAAAGGACTGGTAGGTTTCCAGCCTCACCCGGCAGTCTCATTCATCGGAGAAAAAATAGGAGTAGAAACAAACGGCTTCACTCTGTTCGGAGAAGTTAGAGATGATATCTCCGGAGAGCTCACGCTCAACGTCGGTAAGCTTGAAATCAATGATAATTATTCTGAAGTGGTGCTGGATATACGTATCCCCGTCACGCACGATAAGCAGAGAATCGAAACAGCGTTGAAGGAAGCCGTAGAATTATACGGCCTAGAATACAAGGAATTCGATTATTTGCCGTCTCTCCATGTCCCAGTTGAAAGTGACCTGGTTCAGACCTTGCTCGAGCTTTATAAAGACAAAACAGGTGATGATTCAGAACCGATGACAACTGGAGGAGCGACTTATGCAAGAGCGATGCCTAACATGGTTGCTTTCGGCGCTCATTTCCCGGGGCAGGAAAGTCTGGCCCATCAGGAAAATGAGCATATTACTCTGGACGACTTCTATACTTCCATGGATATTTATTCAGAAGCGATTTTTCGTCTAGCTTGTGTGAACTGACTAGACTTAAAATTTATTGACAAACAGATTACAGTTTGACTTTTTTTGGGACATATCGCTTTCTCTCGTATTATAATACTACTATAATTATATTACATTTTTAGTTGTATGTTTTTGTAATTTTATTGTATTATTACACGGTTTAAGGTCTGGAGTGTTTAAAATGAGTGAAAAATCGAGCTGATGACCTCTGAAAAATACAAAGTTCAACGACAATACATTAAAAATTATAGATGCTATGTTCATTGAACATTTTTCTCACCTTACGTCTAGTGGCTGATTACTTGTTTATGAAAGTGACGGATTATGCTGAGCACGAGATGCACACACCCATGAACGAATTGAGTGTTGACACAGCTATTTATGAAGAGCCAATCAGTTCCATGAATCGAGACGGGTGGCGTGAGCTGAATATACTTGAAGCTTTAGGTCCGAATGCGAGTACTTTAGATTTCGATATCAGTCGGACAATCAATAGTCAGCCTGAATGGCAGGATGTGCAGGGAAATATCGACTGATTCAGCTGAATTCAATAAGGGGCTCAAGAGAAGGCCTGTAAATCCAAGCAGAAAAACTGAAGTCAGTTCTTAAAATATAAGTTGATGAAAAGAGTGAAACTAATTTTATGAATACGAACATAATTGGTGTGCTGGGAGGGATGGGCCCACTTGCTACGGCAAGTTTCTTCAGGAAGATCATTGAAGAAACCGAAGTCACTAAAGATCAGGATCATTATCGCGTAATTATCGACAGTAATCCTAAAATACCTGACCGAACGAAAGCTATCCTATACGGGGGAGAGTCTCCCCTGTTAGAGATGATAAAGACGGCACAGAATCTTGAGCAATCCGGAGCTACTGTACTGGCTATGCCATGCATTACAGCTCACTACTTTCATGAAGAAATACAGAAACACGTGTCTATTCCTTTTTATCATGTACTCCAGGGGTTAGATGACTATTTAGCGGATAACTTTGCTTCTGTTACTAAAATAGGCGTGCTTTCTACAACAGCAACGAAAGAAACAGAACTTTTTCAAACGTACATTAAAAGCAAATCCGTTCTATTCCCCGATCAGTCGGTACAGGAAGAGAAAGTCATGCGGGCAATTTTCGGTGAGAACGGAATCAAACAGGGAAACAGCGGCGAGTATCCAAAACAGTTGCTTAAAGAAGCAGCGGATCAGCTGATCGATGAGATGGGCTGCGAGCTGATCATTGGGGGATGCACAGAAGTGGAACTGGTCCTGGGATCAGACGATTTGAGTGTGCCTTTCATCGATCCGATGAGAGCGGCAGCGAGGATGCTGACAGAAAGATAAAAAAAATCGTAGAATGCGGTAGGGATAATACACGTCTGCGTAATAGTATAGGTAAATTAAGGAGATCTTAAAGTGAAATGGAGAGAAATAATACATCAGATTGAAGGTATCGAAACAGATGATGATCTGAATACTATTGAAATAGCAGGAATCAATGAACGGGCAGACAGAATAAGCGAAGGAGAAATTTTTGTCGCCATAAAAGGATTTCAGAAAGATGGACATGATTTCATTGACCAGGCTATTGATAATGGGGCAGCTATAATCATCGGGCAGAAACCTGTGACGGGCTTATCTGTCCCGTATGTTCAGGTGGAAGATTCCAGAAAAATGCTCGGAACACTGGCTGCAAGTTATTATGGTTATCCTTCAAGAAGTAAGTTAGTGATTGGAGTGACCGGAACGAATGGTAAAACTACGACGGGGCTCTTCACTACGCATCTGCTGAGAAAAGCAGGTTATACGGTCTCCTTCTTTGGAACGGTATTTAATGAAGTGAACGGCAGACGGGTGGACAGTTCATTAACTACTCCAAGCGCTTCGGAAATTCAGAAATTTCTGGCTGAATCAGATGACGAAACAGTCGTAATAGAGGTCTCTTCACAAGGTCTGCAGCAGCACCGGATGGAAGGAATGTTCTTCGATTATGGTCTGTTCACCAATCTCCAGCATGACCATCTGGACTATCATAAAACAATCGAAGAGTACTTTTCAGCAAAAAAGAAGCTGTTTTCACTTCTTAAACCCGGAGGGAAAGCTGTCATCAATAGCGAAGACACATGGGGGAAAAAACTGAAAGACCTTCTTCTCGAAGAGGACATAGAGGTTCTGACAGTAGGAGAGTCAGATGAGGAGAACACTCATTTTACATTCCGTGCTGAAGGAGAGAGCGAACTCCTGATGGATGGGAAGATAGTTAAAGTGGATGCGCCGTTACCAGGCAAGCATAATCTGCTCAACTTGGCCATGGCAGGAACTGTAGTGAAAGATATAGGACATGATATCAGTAATCTGAATGAAATGATCAAAGACCTCGAGCCTATTCCAGGACGGTTTGAAGTGTATACAATAAATGATGACGTCAAGGCGATCATTGACTATGCGCATACGGCTGAAGCGCTGGAGGCAGTCTTATCAACATGCAGGAGCTTGTATCCTGATCATAGAATATGCCATATTTTTGGCTTCAGAGGCAGTCGTGATCATTCCAAACGTGAGAAAATGTTCGATGCGTCCGTTTCAGGAAGCGACTGCACTCTTCTGACACTGGATGATCTGAATGAAGAACCGGAAGAGATCATGAAAAACAGCTATATGAAACTGGCACTGAAGTATCCTGAAAATAAAGTGACTGTAATCATGGACCGGACGATGGCCGTCAAACAAGTCATTGACGAAGCAGAAGAAAAGACGCTTATTATTCTTACAGGAAAAGGACATGAAAAGTACACAAGCACCTTTAACCTCTCCACCCATACGGATAAAGAGACAATCGACTACTTTGTAGACTATTATTCATTTTAAACTGAGAGTTTATCTTTCCCTCACAGGTCAGTTGACCAGGGTAAGATAAACTTTTTTCTATGCCTTTCTTGGGCTAAGTGCTGAAGTTAGTTTGTCTGGAAGGCTACAATGCAGACTGGATGCGGGCTAGCAGTGGAACTCGAAGAAGAGACGAACCTGAGTTGAGGAGCAAACGCGATAGCCCCGGAACTCAAATGGAGAACGTAACTGAGTCTAACTGCAATCACTTTAAGCTTGAGATGAAAAAACCCGTTAAAACGGGTTTTGACTACTTAATGAAACAGAGTAATCCTAAAAATAACTAATCTCTGGACATTATATATCTGAAAACAGATCAGCTACTAAAGATTATAAGAGAGGTAAAATAAACCTTGACATCTATCGGCTACAATTGTAAACTATAAATACGAACCAACATTTACAATTGTAATCATAGGAGAGGTAAGATGAAGGACATACAAATTTCCCCGTCAGAATGGGAAGTAATGAGAGTCGTCTGGACGACGCATCCCATTACAAGCAAGGAAATCAGCCGTATCCTCAATGAAAAGAAAGACTGGAAACTAGCTACTACAAAGACACTTATTGGACGTCTGGTGAAAAAAGGGATGCTGACAACGGCGCAGAACGGTCGTCAGTACGATTACTCGCCAGCTGTTACAGAAGATGAAAGTCTGAAGGAAGCATCAGAGCATCTATTGAACCAGGTCTGTACTAGAAAAGTAGGCGAGCTTATCGAAATGATGCTTGAGAGCAGAACACTTAGCATTAAGGACCTGGAATCGCTGGAAAAAATTATTCAAATGAAAAAAGAGAATGCTCCTGAAGTGGTAGTCTGTGGATGCATTCCCGGCCAGTGTACATGTAGTTAAAAGAATGAGAGAGAAATCGGTCAACTGGATAGTTGTACTCGACTCAACAGAGACACAACCGAATCAGGAGGAGAAAATAATGGACTCAAAATCATATCCGGTCGAAGGCATGACCTGTGCGTCATGTGCCTCGACTATAGAGAAAACGGCAGGAAAGGTATCAGGCGTCGTCGAAGCATCAGTCAATCTGGCTTCTGAAAAACTGACTGTCAAGGTAGATGAAACAAGCTTTGATCCAAAAGAGCTGGAGCGGGAGATCGATGCATCAGGCTATACTGTAGTCATGCCTCAGATGGTCAATGCAACCTTTAATATCGAAGGGATGACCTGTGCATCATGTTCTGCGACCGTAGAAAAAACAGCATCCAGACTTGAAGGGATGGCTTCGGCGTCAGTCAATCTGGCCTCAGAAAAAATGAATGTCACATACAATCCGCTTAAACTTTCTGTGAGAGACATAGAAGATGCGATCAATCAGACGGGATACAAAGCTACCCCGAAAGAAGAGGATGAAGCAGAGGTAGACGGACCAAGAGAAGAAGCGAGCGAGTCGAAGGAAGATGTACTCAAGAAGCGAGTTATCTGGACTGCCATATTTACTCTGCCACTTTTTTACGTATCAATGGCTCCAATGATCGGCATCATGCTTCCGGGACCGATTGATCATATGACAAATCCGATTCCCTACGCGTTGCTTCAGTTGATCTTGACGATTCCTGTGATGTGGCTGGGTCGTTCGTACTTTGAGCAAGGATTCAAAACCTTATCTAAAGGACATCCAAACATGAATTCCCTGATTTCGCTAGGTACAGTAGCGGCATTCGTATACAGTGTAGCTGCCACTTATGCGATCATAGTGGATGGGGCCGATCTGGCGATGATGCTGTACTACGAGACAGCCGCTGTAATTCTGGCGTTCCATACACTGGGCAAGTATCTGGAAGAGCGTTCTAAAGGTCGGATGTCCGAGGCAATCCAGAAGCTGATGGATCTGGCACCGAAGACAGCCCGCATCGTTCATAATGGCGAAGAAGTGGGAGTGGCGGTCGAAAGCGTCTCTCCAGGAGATATTGTCCGCGTTCGACCGGGAGAGAAAATGCCTGTAGATGGTGTGATCATTAAAGGGCGGACAGCCGTAGATGAATCAATGTTGACAGGAGAGAGCATGCCAGTTGAAAAGAGTGAAGGGGACGACATCATCGGTGCTAGCATGAATAAGAACGGATCGATTGATTACCGGGCAACTAAAGTTGGAAAAGATACCACCTTGTCCCAGATTATTCAACTGGTAGAGGAAGCTCAAGGATCAAAAGCACCTATTGCCAAACTGGCTGATATTATAACCGGCTACTTTGTGCCGATTGTTATTGGACTGGCTCTTATTTCCGGACTGGTCTGGTTGATAGCTGGCCAGAGTTTCATTTTTTCCCTGACTATTATGATTTCCGTACTGGTTATTGCCTGTCCATGCGCCTTAGGTCTGGCGACTCCAACTGCAATCATGGTCGGAACGGGTAAAGGAGCGGAACATGGAGTGCTGATCAAGAGTGGGGATGCACTGGAAACGATTCATAATGTCCAGACTATTGTCTTCGACAAGACTGGGACGCTGACTGAAGGAAAACCTGTTGTGACGGATGTCTTCGTTACTGAAGGCACTGACTGGTCAGAAGAAGACCTGTTAGCTTTGGCAGCTTCTGCAGAAAAAGGCAGTGAGCATCCATTAGGTGAAGCAATAGTTAAGGAAGCAGAAGAAAAGAACCTGAAGTTGCAGGAGGCGACTGATTTTGAAGCCATTCCGGGTCAGGGACTGACAGCTGAAGTGGACGGCATACGCCTTTATTTCGGCAACAAAAAATTGATGACGGAACAGTCTTTCGAGTATAATCAGATTGAAGCACAGGCAGATACTTTTGCGGATGAAGGAAAAACACCGATGTATCTGGCAGTCAACGGAAAGATTGCAGGGATTATCGCTGTCGCAGATACACTAAAAGAAAATAGTGTGAAAACAGTCCAGTTACTTCAGAAGCAAGGAATCGAAGTAGCGATGATCACAGGTGACAATACCCGTACCGCTAATGCAGTGGCTCAACTTGCCGGTATCGACCGTGTACTGAGTGATGTGCTTCCGGAAGACAAAGCCAATGAGGTGAAAAAACTTCAGGATGAAGGAAAGAAAGTAGCCATGGTCGGGGATGGTATCAATGATGCACCGGCGCTGGCTCAGGCCGATATCGGTATTGCAATCGGTTCTGGAACGGATGTTGCTGTAGAGTCTGCCGATGTCGTTCTGATGAGAAGCGATGTAAAAGAAGTGCTGACGGCTATTGAACTAAGTAAGGAAACATTGAAGAATATCAAGCAGAACTTGTTCTGGGCTTTCGCCTATAACGTAATTGGAATTCCGATTGCCATGGGCCTGCTGTTCCTGCTGGGTGGTCCACTTCTCAATCCGGTATTTGCGGCAGCTGCTATGAGTTTCAGTTCTGTTTCAGTTCTGCTGAACGCCTTGAGACTTAAAAAGTTTGCACCAACTTGGACACAGGCCAGTTAATCAGTAAATCGTATAAATTTGAAGGAGAGATTATTTATGAAATATACAGCAATAGTAGAAGGCATGAACTGCAATGGCTGTGCGAATTCAGTAAAAGCTGCATTCACACAGGTCGAAGGGGTTCAGGAAGTACAAGTAAAACTGGATACCAAAGAAGCAGAAATCGTTTCCGGGACGGAAGTATCTGAAGAGAAGCTCAAAGAAGCTTTAGCTGATACCACATACACTGTTGTTTCTGTTACCTCTTAATAAAATAAAGTCTGAGGGCTGTCCATAAAGCGTCAATGTGGACAGCCTGTTTCTTTTTATAATATGAGAACACTTTCAAAAATGTTATTCTTTCAGTCAAAATTGCTTACAGATACTAAAAAATAGTGTATCATTAAATCATCTCTATCAGATTGATAAATGGAAAACTATAAGCTGAACTAAAACTAGATACTTTTAAAGAAGGTGAAAGAATGAAAAAAGGTAAAGCATACGTACCATTTAGATTCAAATTATCACCCATCAAAAAAATGGCTATGATTCATTTTCATAAAAATCCGGATAGTGAATATGAGGCCTTCGAACTTCATTATATTAGCGGAGAACCATGGGGGGAAGGGTTCAGAGTTCTTGCCTGGCGTACTGATGGATACAGAGACTCATATGTACAGGATACGTTGACTATTTCTGAAGACGAAGAGATCTTGTCTATAGGCGGTAAAGGTCTAAAGGAACGGTACACTGTGGAGTTTGATGAAGGCTATTTTGAACATGCCAACGGTCAGCTGGATGCCGGCTTTGTTTTCAACGACAAATTGGGGCGCCGTATCGTGCTCTATGTCGATGAAAGAGTTGACAAGGACACTAAACCATTGACCTGGCTCCCGTCTGTAGGGAATCATATCCAGGAGCCTCACTCTATGCCTCTTTTCTTCCTGTATAATTTTGACTTCGCCAGAAAAAGAGATACTGAAATTTTCCTGTCTATCGACGGACAGGTAGTCGAAGTCGATCCCTTTGCTTTTCCCAAAGACTTTCAGGCGCGTTATTATGTTGAATTCTCGACTGATTCGGTCGTTACGAATTTTAATGAAGCTGGAAGATATACTCTGGAACAGGTACAGATCGATGAGGATGGCATTGCTAGAGGTGAACATAATACCTATCTTTATGAAACAACGAAAAATGATTTATATAAACTTAAGCGTATCACCGTGGATCACGAAACTAATCCTGTAGAAGTAACCTTCGATCCGGCATTCCCTAATCATCAGGAAGTCAAAGAAGGCCGACCGATTTACGGGGAGTTCAAGATCGTTCCTTCAGGAGAAGCCGGGTTCTTGAAAGGGAAATACAATGTAGTCCATCAGCAGGGGAAAGCAGTCATCAATTTATCTTTTCCGGAAAACTGGAATACACCTAAAGGGGCAAACATTGAGCGTGTCATCAACAGCATGACGCCTAACATCAAGTCATGGTACCGAACGTATCAGTGTACACAGGTAGTTAAACTGGAAAATATGGATACAACGGTTCAATGGAAACGTATCGATCCGGATAGACGTACGCTTTATTGATCAGGCAAAAAGGGGAGACAGCTGACGCGATTGCCGGCTGTCTTTTTGACGTTTCTAGAGTCGTGAACAGAACCAGACGTGCCGGTCGACGAGTTTGAACAAAAAAAGTGTATAACCAGGATGAAAAATAATATAGGCTTACACTAAGAGGATATTAGCTATCAGGGTAATCAGAAAATAGAAAGGAAAGATGATATGAAAATTTTAGTGACGGGATTTGATCCTTTTGGAGGAGAGAAGATAAATCCGGCATATGAAGCCGTCAGTCGATTGGATTCGGAAATTGCAGGAGCTGAAATCATCACTATGGAGCTGCCGACCGTGTTTCATAACTCTTCAGAAGTTCTCAGGGAAAAAATTGAAGAGACTGATCCGGATGTAATTCTCTGTGTCGGACAGGCTGGAGGACGTTACAGTGTTACGCCCGAACGTGTAGCAATCAATATAGACGATGCCCGAATTCCAGATAATAAGAGCAATCAGCCGATCGACGAACCGATTCAGCCAGATGGACCGGCAGCTTATTTCAGCACGCTTCCTATCAAAGCCATGGTAGAGAAAATGAGGCAGGCCGGTGTGCCGGCGAGTGTGTCAAACAGTGCCGGAACGTTTGTCTGCAATCACATCATGTATCAGATGCTCCACATCATCGAAAAGGACTTTCCAGAAAAGACCGGGGGATTCGTCCATGTTCCCTTCATCCCGGAACAGGTCGTAGACAAGCCGAATCTGCCGTCTATGCATCTTGAAGATATTATCCGGGCATTGACTGTGGGAATCGAAGCGATCGTCATGTATCATGGTAAAGAGGATATGAAAGAAACGGGTGGGACGATTCACTAAAGAGAAGAAAGAGAAGAGGTCACTCTCTTCTCGTACATAAGCGGGAGAAGGTAAGTATGCTTACGGGAACTGGATTGCTATTATTATTTGGATACATAGGAGGGAAACTTGTCTCCAGTACTAAACTGCCGCCGTTGATCGGGATGCTTCTTGTCGGAATGGCTTTAGGACCATATGTCCTGAACTGGCTGGACAGCGATCTTTTGACCGTCTCTCAGGATATACGAACCTTTGCTCTGATCGTCATCCTGCTGAGAGCCGGCTTGGGTATTAAAAAAGATCAAATCAAGCAGGTTGGAACAATCGCCTTGAAAATTAGCAGTATTCCTTGCTTTCTCGAAGGTTTGACCATAACTGCCTTGGCTGTCCTATCTATCATCATCACAGCGCCACTTGGTGCAGCGGCGATTTATGCAACGGCTCCGAAACTGCTGACTAAAGGAAAAAATAAAAAAATAAAAATTCAAAAAAGATTTGACAAAGTATTCTGAAGTAAGTATAGTAATAATCAAGTTCTTGAAAATGAGAATAACAGAAGAAAACAGTGTGAAAAGAAAAGTACATTTAGGACATCTTCTCAGAGAGCCTGTAGTGGTGGGAGCAGGTAAGAAAGAATAAATGGAAAATGGTCTTGGAATTGGAGCAGGTGATCCCGGTCGGGTAAGCGTGCTACGGGTTCACCCGTTATAGTGACGCAGTCTACAGGAGTAGTGAATCAATACTGACGCCCTGTGCACTGGCAGAGGCATGACTGGAGACGGTCATGCAAAATAAGGTGGTAACACGATAATCATTAATTATGAGTCGTCCTTAAAAAAGTCTTTGGATTAAGATTTTTTTAAGGACGTTTTTTTATACAATTAAATAGCTATATACTGCAATGAAGAGTAAAGTACACTTACAAGACAGCAACAACAGAGAGCCTGGGCGGGTGAGAGCAGGTTTGCTTGAGCAAGTGGAAAATGGACTCGAAGCAGGGTACCGAGTGTCGGATGAACAGAACATCAGACATAAGGCTGCCATGGGTGCGCCCACTACAGCGCCGAAGCATCGCCTTCATGGGGTGCTTTTAAAGGAATCAGTCGTAAGGCTGGTTTGAATCAAGGTGGTAACACGGGCTTTTCGTCCGTCCTTAAGATTAGTTTAACCTGGTCTTGGGGACGGACGTTTTTTTTGAAATAAAGAGGGGGAGACAGATGATTGAGCTGAAAAATATAGACGTGACTTTTGAGGATAGAAAACAGACTGTAAAGGCGGTTCAGGATGTATCGTTGACCGTCGAAAAGGGCGATATTTATGGCATCGTCGGATACAGCGGAGCCGGAAAAAGTACTCTGGGACGAACTATAAACTTACTGGATCCGGTTAATGAGCAGTCCGATCCTTACGTCAATATCATTGTTGCAAGAGAAGAAGATGCCGATAATGAAGCTTATCAGAAAGTAGATGAAGCCTATCAGGCGGAAGACACCAAAGAAGTCATTGAAGAAACATCCAAAGGCTTTTCCGTACCTGCCTGGGATTAATCTGAAAAGTTTACGAGCGTGTTGAAAACCGTTACCTTAATGAGTGAAAGGAAGAATAAAAATGAGCAGTGTATTAACGGAAACATCAATCAGAGAAGACGTGCAGGCCGGAGCAGATGAGGTCATCGCACTGAGACGCTACTTCCACCAGTATCCTGAGGCGAGCTTAAAAGAGTATGAAACGATCAGACGAATCAAAGAAGAGCTGGATAAACTTGGTGTCCCATACGAATCAGTAGGAGAAACAGGTGCAATCGGAACGATTACAGGGCAGAAAGGGCCAGGAAAAACCATTCTTCTCCGTGCGGACATCGATGCGCTGGAGTTGGAAGACGCCAAAGAGAAGCCGTACAAATCGAAAAATCCTGGGCTACATCATGCGTGTGGTCATGACGGACATACGGCAGCCCTTCTTGGCGCAGCGAAAATCCTTAAAAAACAGGCAGCCCACTTTTCCGGAACAGTCAAATTGGCTTTTCAGCAGGCTGAAGAAATAGGGGCAGGTGCCCGTCAGTTTGTTAAAGGGGGATTCGTTGAAAACACTGATCAGGTATTCGGTCTTCATTTGGATTCCAGTGTCCCGGTCGGCAGTATCGTATCCGTTCCTGGAGCGAGGAACGCGTCATGTGATATATTCAAGATCAATGTTCAGGGAAAAAGTGCACATGTTGCTCAGCCTGACAAAGGAGTGGATGCCTTGTTGGCTGCGGCTGCCATAACCGTTGAACTTCAAAGTATCGTAGGAAGGGAGATTAGCCCTCTGGATAACGCCGTGGTCGCGGTCGGGGTATTGAATGCAGGGACACGCTATAATATTGTAGCTAATCACGCTGAACTGGAAGGAACCGTGCGTACATTCAGTCATGATACGAGACAGTTTGTACTGGAAGCAGTTGAGCGCGTTGCAAAGCATGTGGCTGAATCCCACAGGGCCTCGATTACGTTTGAAAACTATGATGCTGCAGCACCACTTATCAATGCTGAAGAGCCGGCAGCACGTGCGGCAAGGGTTGCTGCAGATATCGTCGGTGCAGAGCGGGTCATCACCAGTCAGCCGAAAAGTCTAGGGGCAGATGACTTTGCTGATTTCCTGGCAGAAGCCCCAGGAGTTTATGCCCGGGTAGGGACCAGGAATCTGGATGATCCGGATACCTGGTACGGCCATCATCATGAGCAATTCGATATAGATGAAAGAGGTCTGGCTTATGCGACTGAACTGCACGTCCGTTATGCATTGGATTATTTAGGAACGAATTAAAAACAGGAAAAAGGCAGGTAATAAACGGTCAGCCCGTTTATTACCTGCCTTTAATTGCGCATTACATCAGATACAAGGTTAAAGGATCAGATTATTCGCCGATTCCTTCAGTCCATTCAGATACAAGATCCGAATTGTTGTCGACCCAGTTGCGGGCAGCATCTTCAGGTTCTGCACCTTCCTGGATTTCAAGCATGACTTCTTCCATGTGGTCTGTTTCCCAGTAGAAATTATCAAGTAACTGATAAGCTTCTGGTAGGTCTTCAGATAGCCCTTCACGTACAAAAGTATCGATTGTTTCAGCTTCTCCGAAAGAACCTTCTGGATCTTCAAGATATTTCAAGTCATAAGAAGAGAACTTCCAGTGAGGAGACCATCCAGTTACGATAATTTCATCCTCATTCTGGTATGCAGTAGTCAGTTCCTGGACCATTGCACCTGAAGAAGATGTCTGTACGTTCCATCCGTCAAGATTTTCGTAATCCTCTAAAGCTTGCTCAGCTGCAGCGACAACACCAGCACCTGCTTCGATTCCTGTAATTGTCTGACCCGCTTCATCTGAAAGATCAGCAATAGAATCAACATCCATATATTCAGGAACGACTAATCCAATTACGGCCCCTTCAAGGTTTGTTCCTAGGTGTTCCATTCTGTCTGAATACTCATCAAATTGTGCTTGGTGAGTACCAGGCAGCCATGCAGCAACCATTGCGTCTGCGTCTCCAGAAGCGACTGCTTCCCACATGATTGCATTGTCAAGAGCTGTCAAAGTAACGTCGTATCCCAAATCTTCAAGTACTTCTCCAACGACGTGTGTTGAAGCAATCTCTGAATCCCAGCTTACATAAGATAAAGTAATTTCATCACCATCGACAACTGTTTCAATTTCTTCACCGTTGTCTGCAGTGTCGCCATTATCTTCACATGCTGCTAAAAATAATACTGATGCAGATGCTGCTGTTAGTCCAAACTTTTTCCATGTCATATCCAAAATAAATCTCTCCTTCATAGTTTTGAGTGTATTTATTGTACTGTGTTTGCTTAATTATCTGATTTATTGAAGCCTTGCAGTACGCGGTCTAGAATGATTGCCAGTACCACTAAAGCAAATCCGGCAACGAATCCAGGCCCAACTTGGGCACGCTGGAGAGCATTGATGACGCGTTCACCTAATCCAGGCGCTCCGATCATTGAGGCAATAACAACCATTGAGAGTGCAAGCAGTACAGTCTGGTTTATTCCTGCCATAATAGTCGGTTTAGCCAGAGGCAGTTCAACTTTGAACAGACGCTGTGATCCGGTACTACCAAATGATTCTGCTGCTTCGATCATTTCATCAGGGACCTGACGGATACCCAGGTTCGTGAAGCGGACAGTTGGGGGCAGAGCGAAAATAACAGCTGAGAATACACCGGGTACCATACCGATTCCGAAAAACGCAACGGCTGGAATAAGGTATACGAATGCCGGCATTGTCTGCATAAAGTCAAGAATTGGGGTAATGATCCAGTTGGCTGTCCGGCTCTTGGCCATCCAGATTCCAACAGGCACACCGATCAGTATGGAAAGCAGACTGGCAACGAGCACAAGCGTGATCGTGTACATTAATGGATCCCATAATCCCTGGTTATGGATGTAAAGTAGTCCCAATAGTGTAAAAACAGGCAGTCCGAGTTTTTTGCGGCCAGCAAAGTATGCCAAAGCCACAAGCAGGACGATGAATAGGAGCGGCGGGATAAATAGAAGCAGATCTGTAATGCCATCCATCAGCCATGCGCCACCGTCACGAATTGCTCCAAAGAACCAAGACAGGTTCTGTGTCAGCCAGGTGATGATATTGGCCATCCATTCCGATACGGGTAAACGGGGGATCTGGTCTAATATACTATTGTTCATCTACTGTTTCCTCCTCTCGCTCTTTCACTAATGCACCAAGGACGAGTCCTCGGATAACGATACCAAGCAGCTTGTCTTCTCCATCAACAATGGCGACTGGAGTCTGACTATTATGAATGACATCGTATAATTCATGAATCAAAGTTTCTTTATGAACTTTAGGAATATCCGTGCGGACGATTTCCTGCAGATCTTTCTTGTCCTGTTTTACTGCCTCCAGAACATCTTCATCCGTGACGTAGCCTTTCAGCACATTGTTTTTATCGACAACAAGCATGCTGGACAAATTATCAGCCTTCATACGCTGCATAGCCACACGCGGGCCACTCTGCTTGATACGAAGAGTTTGAGGGCGTTCCATGATGTTTTCTGCTGTCAGAACTTTAGAACGGTCGACATCTTCAACGAAACGTTCAACATATTCGTTGGCAGGATTCGTCAGGATCTCTTCGCCTGTTCCTACTTGCACGACTTCACCGTCTTTCATGATGGCAATGCGGTCACCGATTCGCAGCGATTCATTTAAGTCATGTGTAATGAAAATAATCGTTTTGTGCATCGTGTCCTGCATTTCAAGCAGTTCATCCTGCATGTCACGTCTGATCAACGGGTCAAGTGCTGAGAACGCTTCGTCCATAAGCAGGATTTCAGGATCATTTGCAAGCGCACGTGCCAGTCCGACACGCTGCTGCATCCCGCCAGATAACTGATTAGGACGCTGGTTCTTATATGGAAGAAGACCGGCATTATCCAGGGCACGTTCAGCTTTCTCCTGACGTTCTGCCTTGTCTACTCCCTGAACTTCCAGTCCATACTCAGTATTTTCCAAAATTGTACGGTGCGGGAATAATCCAAAGTTCTGGAATACCATAGATACTTTTTCACGACGGACTTTTCTTAATTGCTCTTTATCCATCTTAGCAATGTCATCCCCATCGATCAGGATGTTGCCTTCAGTCGGTTCGATCAGTCTGTTCAGCATACGAACCAGTGTAGATTTACCACTACCGGATAATCCCATAATGACAAATATTTCACCTTGTTCTACTTTAAAGCTGGCTTTATTTACACCAACGGTTGCGCCTGTCTTTTCAAGAATGTCTTCTTTTGAATGACCCTTCTTTACTAATTCAAGTGCCTGACGTTCTTTCTTTCCGAAAATTTTCGTCAGATTCTGTATTTCTACCTTAGTAGTCAACAAGTTGTCCTCCTTGTATTTTAATTTGTTTTAAACTTTGACGATAATACGTCGCTGACAGAAAGCAAGTGTTGTCTTCTGCCTACGCTCCACTATTCAATGTACCAAAACAATTTAGTAGTGTAAAACCATACGCCTTTACAGCACTTTATGAGAAGAAATGTTATCGTTTACTAAACCCGTAATCAAACAATTCTAAGAATTTGATTAGAAATGACAAAATTGTTTTAAATTTACCTTTTTTTGAAAAATATTTACCATTTCCAACTTAAACTTGTCACCATCCGTTTAATTTGACCTTTATAAATTAACTTTGTTAATGTAGATATGTGTCTCACGTAAAAATGGCTAAATCTGTGTCTGGAAATTAATCATCATTTTACTGTTCTATCATACAGTATCAGGCGGGGCAGACGAGGATTCTGATAAGAAATCAGTACAATTTACAGTGAGAATCGAAAAGAGTAATCAAAGAACAGGAGGAAAGAGGGAATGAAAGGAATTAGAAGAAAAGGTTTGCTGTCAATAGTAGCTCTTTCTACCGCAACAATATTGAGTGGGTGTCAGCTCTTCGGTGCAGATGAAGATGAAACAACTCTTGAGCGCGTGAAGCGCGAAGGAGAAGTTACAGTTGGTTTTGCAAATGAGCAGCCTTATGCCTATCAGACAGCTGAAGGAGAACTGACAGGCTCATCTGTAGAAATTGCCCGACAGATTATGGAAAATCTCGGCGTCACAGAAATGAATGGCGTGCTGACTGAATTCGCGTCATTAATACCAGGACTCCAGGCTGAGAGATTTGACATGGTAACAGCAGGAATGTTCATTACTCCAGGACGTGCTTCAGCTGATCATGTTCAGTTTGCGAATCCGGAGTACACGATCGGACAGGCTATTGCAGTTGAAGCTGGAAATCCTTTAGATCTGCACTCATACGAAGACATTGCTGAAAATGATGATGCCATCGTTGCTGTGCCTTCTGGAACGGTAGAGTACGACTTTCTGCTGGATGTCGGAGTACCTGAGGGACGGATCGTTACCGTGCCGGATATGCCGTCAGCGCTTGCCGCACTTCAGGCTGGCCGTGCAGATGTCATTACAGCGACCGGACCGTCTCTGCAATCGATTCTGGATACAGCAGCTGATGACTCAATCGAACGTGTGGAAGACTTTACTCAGCCGGTGATCGATGGTGAGGAAGTCATCAACTATGGAGCAACAGTATTTAGAGATACCGATGAAGATTTCATTAATGCGTTCAATGAAGAACTGGAAAATCTAAAAGAATCCGGGGAGCTGCTTGAAATCATTGAACAGTTCGGATTCACTGAAGAAGATCTTCCGGGAGATGCAACTGTTGAAGACGCATTATAATATAGAAGAAACAAGATGAGGACGAAAAGGAGTGGACATTCATGAGTTTTTGGGAGCTGATTGTTTCACTGCTCGGCCAAGGACTGGTCATCACACTGCTGACGACTGTTCTTGCTGCTATCCTGGCATTAGTGCTTGGGTTTATAGGCGGGCTGATGAGACTTTCTAAGAATAAATTTATACGATTCATTGTAGCAATATATGTCGAAGTGTTTAGGGGGACGTCGCTGCTGGTCCAGTTGTTCTGGATCTATTTTGTTTTACCTATGTTTGGGCTGAGGATGTCTGCACTGACTGCTGCTGTTCTGGCGATAGGTTTGAACTACGGAGCCTATACATCAGAAGTTGTACGAAGTGGGATCCAGTCAGTTGATGAAGGTCAGACGGAAGCAAGTATTGCACTTAACTTCACTCGCGTACAGCGCATGAGACGAATCATTATCCCTCAGGCATTTATCATGATGTTGCCGAATCTGGGGAACCAGCTGATTGAGCTGTTCAAAAGTACTTCCCTAGTGGCGCTAATTACATTGACTGATTTGACATATCAGGCAAATGTACTGAATGCAACAACGCTGCAGACCACACAGATATTCACTGCACTGCTCGTGATCTATTTTGTTATAGCTTGGCCTATGACAAAAGGAATGAAAATGTTGGAGCGCAAAATGACAGAAGGGAGGATGTAAGAGATTATGTGGGATTGGAATTATGCCTTCGAAGTCTTACCGGATATCGCTTCTGCCTTGTGGGTGACGATCAGTGCTACACTAGTTGGCTTTGTATTAGCGTTAGTTGTTGGACTAATATGGACACTCCTGATTCGGTCGAATAATAAAATCATATCTAATGTAGCTGATGGAATTGTGAAATTCATCAGAAATACACCTCTGCTGGTTCAGCTGTATTTCATCTTTTATGTCTTTCCGCAATTTGGACTTTCACTTGAGCCATTCACGGCGGGTGTTATCGGTCTGGGGCTGCACTACAGTACTTACCTTTCAGAGGTCTACAGAAGTGGGATAGAATCAGTAGGACCGGGTCAATGGGAAGTGGCAACTGCACTTAACTTTGATACAAGAAAAACATGGACACGTATTATCCTGCCGCAGGCTATACCGCCTGTATTGCCGGTCATCGGGAACTACTTTATTACGATGTTCAAGGAAACCCCGCTTCTGTCGGCCATTACCTTAGTAGAAATACTTCAGACCGCTCAGAATATAGGAGCAAGCACATTCAGATACACAGAACCACTGACTATTGTAGGGGTACTCTTCCTGCTGCTCAGTTATCCAGCCTCCGTCGCGCTTAGACAGCTGGAAATACGAGTAACCGAACGTTATTAATGGAAGGAGAAGAAGAATGAGTGAACCAATTGTAAGATATAACAATGTAACTAAATACTTCGATGATCTTCAGGTACTGGACGGCATCGATTTTGAAATCCAGCCGGGAGAAAAAGTGGCGCTGATCGGTCCATCTGGTTCAGGTAAAACAACCTTTGCCCGATTGCTGATGACGCTAGAGGAAATCACTGACGGAACGATCGAAGTCGAAGGTGATTACCTGTGGCACGAACAGGATGATAATGGTGATCTGAAACCAGCGAGTACGGACCACTTGAGAAAAGTCCGTTCAAACATTGGAATGGTCTTCCAGCACTTCCATCTTTTCCCGCACATGACCGTTCTAGAAAATGTAATGGAAGCTCCTGTGACTGTTCAGGGGAGAGATAAAAAGGAAGCAAAAAAATCTGCAGAGGACATGCTTGACAAAGTGGGACTGCTGGATAAGGCAGATACCTACCCTGCACAGCTTTCCGGTGGGCAAAAGCAGCGTGTGGCAATTGCCCGTGCATTGGTCATGGACCCTAAAGTGCTGATCTTTGATGAGCCGACTTCTGCGCTGGATCCTGAACTTGTCGGTGAAGTGCTTGATGTCATCAAGGACATTGCCGACCAGGGGGATACTTCCATCCTTCTGATTACCCATGAGATGGACTTTGCCAAAGAAGTGGCTGACCGTATCGCGTTCTTTGATGGAGGGAAAATCATCGAAGATGGCCCGCCGTCAGAAATTCTGTACAACCCACAGGCACCTCGCCTGAAAGAATTCCTGGAACGTTTCATGAATACTCAGTCATCACCTGAATAAGAAAAACCGAACAGGCTAACTCAAAACTCTTCAGTCTATAATCAATACGCCAGCTCCTCGCATTATCGTGAGGGTGCTGGCGTTTTTTGATTAAATGAGTCAGTTGAGAAGGCGATCAGCATCCGACTTTCAAGGCTGTCAGCTTAGGACTCTTTCAATAGAAGAGACAATTTATAAACGTAATCGTCATATTTTTTGAAAGACAGTTCGTCGAGTGCAAGGTCTTCCACGAAGTGAGAGCCAACTATGAGCTGTTCCTTTTCTGCATGGACCAGCATCGAGGCATAACCCTTGAGTACATCGTCATCGCCTCCCTTGAAGTATCCGGTCAGGTACTGTCCCCCGGGTAAAATGAAGTTACACAAAGACTGATCTGAGACTTCGGTATATAAAAATCCGCTGTAGTTTTCTGATTCCTGGCTGACTTCCTCGACGGGAACGATTAGCCCTTCCAGAAAAGTGGTCTGAGCGGTCTTCTTATCTAAAGAGGCATAATGTGTTGTATAAGCTTGGTAATAGGAACGCGTATCCAGAACGTTGTCGATCCTGGTAGTCAGCATATGCCGGGCAGAGAACGATTCAATTTGGAACCCGGAAGACAAACTGGCGAGGGTTTCGTCTGTAACACGTTTCTTTTCTCTCATAGCTTGTTCCAGACGATTCAGCCGAGCAATTTTTTTCTGCAGAGCATTTGCTTCTTTTGAAAGCAGCTGTGAAAAACGTTCGGGCGATCGGTTGTCAAGGAAATCCCTAATGTTATTAAGCGGGACGCCGATTTCTTTGAGAGCGGAAATGACTGAGAAGGTTTCAACTTGCTTCAGTGAGTAATACCGGTAGCCATTTTCTTTAACATAGGCTGGTTTGAACAAGCCTTTTTCATCATAAAAGAAGAGTGTATGCTTAGACACACCCACTAATCTGGCAAAACGCCCAGTAGTGATGTAAGCGGATTGTTTGACCATATAAAATTTCCCCCTTGACTATAGAGTAACTCTATACTTTATTATATATAATGAATCAAGTTTTGAAAAGGAGAAGGATTTTATGAATAGAGAGACAATGAAGACGGCAGTAACCGGTACAGTTTTATTTGTAGCAGGTGTCGTCTCTCTCTTCTTACACATTAATGATGACGGCTTGTTTGCCTTTATTCTGTTGGCGTATGGTGCCTGGGAAATTGGAGAGGCTGCATCGGACTATTATTTTGGTGATCAGGATGAAGAAGAGGACCGGAGCTGGGAAGAAATTAAAAATGGATTCAAAGCGGATGTAGCAAAAATAACGATTCCTCTGATCCTGACGATGCTTGTCGAAGTGGTCATGATCGGTACAGGGTTCAGATTGTTTACATTCATTGCGTATATACTGACGCTGATTATCTACCTGATGTTCATTGGGATTTTTTCGTATTTTGAACTAAAAGATCAGGAAGACACCTCTTGTCAGTTCAAGGACTGAATAGAGAGAAAATGATCATACAGATTCCAGTTCGTTGAATAAAATCAGACTGGAACGGAGATTTTGAGTCCCATAGCTGTTCGCGTTTACGTTATAATAACGAAGAAGACAGAAGAGTAAAAAAAGTATCATTATAAGACTGACGGGGGAGTAAGCATGGAGAGATGTGGCTGGGTGACTGAAGATCAGGTCTACCTCGACTACCATGATTATGAGTGGGGACGGCCTATGAAAGATGACAGGGAGTTATTTGAGCTGCTCTGCCTGGAAGGGGCTCAGGCCGGGTTGAGCTGGCTGACGATTCTGAAACGACGCATGCAGTATAGAGAAGCCTTCGACCAGTTCGATCCATCCACCATTGCCGACTATTCAGATGAAAAAATCGAGGAGCTGATTCAGAACGAAGGAATCATTCGGAACCGGCTGAAAATAAGAAGTGTCGTGAAAAATGCAAAAGCGTATCAGGCTGTCGTTGAACAATATGGCTCTTTTTCTTCCTATATCTGGAGTTTTGTGGACCATCAGCCGATCATCAATCACTGGACTGACCTTAGTGAGGTGCCAGCGCAGACAGTAGAAAGCCGTAGGATGAGCCGGCAGATGAAGAAGGATGGATTCGGTTTTGTGGGTCCGACTATCTGCTATGCCTATATGCAGTCAGCTGGCCTGGTCAATGACCATCTGACCGGGTGTTTCTGTTACCAGGAAGTGAATCAGTTAATCGAAAAAGGAGAATTCAGATGAATCGTATCAATTTGATTTGCCTAGGAGTCAAAGACTTGAGAAAGTCCCTTGCATTTTATAAAGAAATTGGATTCAGCACGCCTGATACAGCGGATATTTTTCTGACCCTGACGGCTACTACTGGGAACTAGCTTATGCTAACACATGGGAGTTCGACGATCAGAATATGCTTGTCATCGATTAAAATCTCGATAAAATTTGAATAAGTTGAAAAATCTTGAGCCGGCCTATCAGCTGACTTGAGATTTTTTATTTTCAAGGTAACACTTCTGACTCTTCTTTCGTTATTACTAGTGTAAGCAGTGATCACCTTACACAATCAACTAAGGAGGAAACAATAATGAATAAAATCTGGTCCGCAAGCAAAGTCGATGTATTTCTGGAAGATGTTGAGAATGAAAAGCTCGTCCGCAGAAGTTTTTCCGGGGCTCATCAGTCTCTATCTGAAGAACAAGTCACAGCATTCACTCAGGCCCTTGATTCAGTAACGGATCTGCCTGTCTCACATACACTTGTCATAGAAGAATACCGCTACTCACTATAATCAACTAAAACAAAACAGGAGGCACACCTATGAGTATGAAACTAGAATTGCGTTTTGAAACAGGAGAAGGTAAAAACCGAGTCATCGCAGTAGATCAGCCGAGAACAGGTCTGACTAAGGAAGACGTTCAGACAGCAATGGAACAGATCATTGCACAAGATATGTTCACCGTCAAAGGTGATCCGCTCTATACTAAAATCAAAGGGGCACGTTATGTGACCCGAACAGTAGACGACATTCTGGAAGCAGAATAATTACATTCTCACTACCCTGGCTGAACTGGTCAGGGTAGCTTTTTTTATATTGGAATAGAGAAGGGGACTTTTAAAAAGTAAGTGTTTTTGCTATACTACCAGTGAAGATAGATAAAAGGAGAGCGTACACATGAAAAAACTGCTGCTCGCATTGGTTAGAACCTATCAGAAAGTCATATCCCCGCTATTTCAGCCAAGTTGCCGCTATTACCCGACGTGTTCACACTATACCGTTCAGGCACTTGAAAAACATGGAGCCGCTAAAGGGTCCGTTATGGGAATGGCGCGTATTCTCAGATGTAACCCATTTGTAAAAGGCGGAGTGGATAAAGTGCCCGAACATTTTACAGTCAGAAGAAATCCCGACAGCGAAAATGAAACGTATCTTGGATCAGGAATTACCGTAAAGAAAAGTGACCTGACTAAACAGAAAGAGAAGATGGACTGACTATGCCGATCACATTAAATGAAGAAAATTTTTACGAGACAATTCAGTCAGCTCCAATTGTCCTTGTCCAGTTCACTAGTGATTTCTGCGGGACCTGTCAGGCAATGGCTCATAGCTTGGAACAGGTCAGAGAGGCATCTGACGAATCTATTATTATTGCGGAAGTTAAAACCATCGACAACCCGGACTGGGCTGAAGCCTTTACTATCCAGTCGACGCCTACCGTTCTCCTTTTTTATAAAGGCAAATACACAAACCGTTTAAGCGGCGTGCACACGCAAAGTGCCGTTAATAAATGGATAAGAGAAGTCGTAGCCTAGTGCTGCGGCTTTTTTTAAACAAACAGTAGCAAAAATCTCACTTATATTGCAATAATGTTACAAAAAAAGCGACTTTAGTATGAGTTTCATGTTAATTTGTTGTTTAAACAAATTAACTATTGTAAACGATTTCTAGTAATAGTATTATTATTGTAAGCGCTTAGTGTATAATCGCTGAGATATTAAGGAGAAGGCGGTGAGAAGGTCTGACGATTCTTAGGAATCACTATTGTTTCGTTAGTTGTCTCATTACATAAATAATGAGCGTACAGTCGAATAGTCAGAACAAATAAGGAGGACACGTATGGAGAACAGCACTAAATTTAAATTAGCAAATGGAATGATGAGTGCGCTGCTGGTCGCACCCGTCTTTGCTACAGCAACAACAGCTTTGGCACAGGAAACAGACAATGAACCAACTAGCGAACCTGAACAAGTCGTCGTGTATGAGAATGATTTTTCAGAAAATCCAGATGCCGACCCGGCACTTGTCTCAAGTGGAGATGCCGTGCTCGAATGGTTTAATGACTTTGAGATTAATGGAGAAGTTGAATCAGGCGTTTGGGTGACTAATAGAGTTAATGATTACGATGGAATCGATATTTCCTTTGATGAAATAGGTCTGGAAGAAGGGTTGGAATATTCGATCCATGTTTCAGGTTACATTGCTGAGGGGGAAGAGATTCCCGAAGACACTTCAGTGAATATTGAAACGGTTAACGGATAT
Organism: Alkalibacterium thalassium; assembly: GCF_900101165.1. Classification (GTDB taxonomy): domain Bacteria; phylum Bacillota; class Bacilli; order Lactobacillales; family Carnobacteriaceae_A; genus Alkalibacterium; species Alkalibacterium indicireducens. The sequence continues at coordinate 29,355 of NZ_FNFK01000017.1, forward strand.
ACTTGGTTGACCAATCCGACTGCTGAAACAGGCATTTTTGAACTAGAAGCAAGTTATACTGCGTTCGGAGAAAACGATGAAGCTTTTCGTATTAAAACAAATGAAGCTGGAATTGGCATGGAGTTTGCGGTCACTAACGTATTGATCACAACCGATGCTCCAGCAGATGATGAAGATACTGTAGATGACGATGCTGATACAGACGATCCGACGTCACCGGAAGATCCAGTTGAAGATGACGGAAACGATGTTGAAGATCCTGTAGAAGATAAAGGGGACGAGGAGGCGTCTGATGAAGACAGCCCGGAATCTGAATTATCTATTCTCTTCTCAAATGATTTCACAGAAAATACTCAGGCAGCTACCAGTGCAGGTCCGACATTCCAGCATCAAGCTGGTTTTAATGATGGTCAGGGAGCACTGTACGTAGGTAACCGTGAAGCTAACTGGAATGGCGTTGACTTCAGTTTTGCAGAAATGGGTATGGAATACGGATATGAATATAATGTAACCATTCGTGGCTATGTCGATTCAGAAGTCGCTGTTCCATCAGGAGCAGAAGCGTGGCTTCAGGTTCCCGAAGAGGATTATCCATTATTAGCGCAAACCGCTTTTGTAGCAGGAGAAGAATTTGTGCTGGAAGATACATTTATATTTAATAATCCAGACTACACTCGTTTTAGAGCTCAGTCTAATGAAGCTGGTGCTGCTGTACCATTCTACATTACTGAAATTGTAGTTGAATGGGATGAAAATCAGACACCGTTGGAAGATGAAGTACCGGATCCAGATGCTCCAGCGGCTGAAGTGTTCACTTTTATTGACTTTGAGAATGGCGAATTAAATGGATTTACAGCTAGAGGCGATAACGAAACAGTGACTGTAACGGATGCAGATAATTATACAGAAGGCGGACAGTATAGTTTGCTGACAACTGGACGTACACAAGATTGGAATGGTCCTGCCCTTCGTGTCGAGGACTACATCAATCTTGGTCAAGAGTATCAGATTTCTGCCCGTGTGAAAACAGATGCAGAAGCCTCTACAACGTTCAGACTATCAACCCAAGTGAATCAGGGGGATGTAGCTAGTTATAATACGGTTGCTTCAACCACGATGAGTGCTGATGATGGCTGGGTACACCTTCAAGGAACCTACCGTTATTCTTCTCTTGGCGGTGGTTACGTCACTATATATGTTGAAACCGGCGGAGGAAGCCTTGCTGACTTCTATATCGATGACATCAATTTCGTTGAACTTGATTCTGAACCTGCAGACGTTCAGCTTGATCTTGCGCCGATTAAAGATGTTTATGCAGATGAATTCCTGATCGGTAATGCTATAAATATGGCTGAATTGGAAGGGGATCGTCTGACGCTCCTAGACCATCACCATAATTTAGTTACTACGGAAAATGCTATGAAGCCTGATTATGCTTATAACTCAGCCCGTGAATTTGACTTCGCTGACCAGAACCGTCTGGTAGAACGTATCTCAGAGGAAGGATTCCTTCTTCATGGGCACGTCCTAGTATGGCATCAGCAGTCTCCGGAATGGTTGCATAGTGATGCTAACGGTTCTCCTTTACCGGAAGCAGAAGCGCGTGCGAACATGCAGCGACACATTAGAGAAGTTATGACTAATTTTGGAGATAGTGTGTATAGTTGGGATGTAGTAAATGAGGCGCTTGCAGGCGACTGGGGCAATCCTGAAAACTGGGAATCTCAGTTAAGAGATACTGGTTGGTTACGTGCATTAGGACCAGACTATATATATGAAGCTTTCAGCTATGCCCGACAAGTAGCTGACGAACTCGGAATGCCAGAAATGGTGCTTTACTACAATGATTATAACGATCATATTCAAGGTAAAGCGCGCACCATGTATTACATGATTAGAGATATTAATGACAGATGGGCTGCCGAAAACCCTGAAGAAGAGCGTAAGCTGATCAGTGGAGTCGGTATGCAGGGGCACTATAGCATCAACCTTAACCCTGATCTTGTCAAACAATCTATCGAACGTTTCGAACAGCTTGATATCGAGATCGGTATTACTGAGTTGGACGTGACGACATTAACAGAAAATGAATATGTTGAAGCTGAATGGAATCGTCAAGGCTATGTATATGCTCGTCTATTCCAGATTTTCAGAGAACATTCTGATTCAATCAACCGTGTCACATTCTGGGGATTGAATGATGCGAGCAGCTGGCGTTCTGAACGGTTCCCGTTATTGTTTGACGGGCGTCTTCAAGCCAAACCTGCTTATTATGCAGTAGTTGATCCAGATGGTTTCCTTGAAAATTATGAAGAGGCTGAAATTGAAGCTAACAGCAGTTATGCCGTATATGGTACTCCTGTTGTTAATGCAGAAATTGATGACATCTGGAATGATGCACCTGTAATGAATATCTCAAGATTCCAGACAGCATGGCAAGGGGCAATAGGAACAGGACGTGCGCTATGGGATGAAAACAACTTGTATGTTTTATTCCAAGTTGCAGATGGTAATCTAGATGTTTCGGCAGAGAATCCTTGGGAACAGGATTCAGTAGAAGCATTTATCAACGAAACAGGTGAGCCAACACTGAGCTATATTGATGGTGTCGGTCAGTACCGTGTCAACTATGAAAACTTTGCAACATTCAACCCGAGTGCATACAGTGACGGATTCGATTCAGCTGCTCGAGTACTTGGTTCCGGTTATGTTGTAGAAATGGCTATTCCTTGGAAATATATCACCCCCCAAGCAGGACACACGCTTGGTTTTGATATGCAGATCAATGATGGAGTAGATGGTGCTCGTCAGGCAGCTGCTGCTTGGAACGACCTGACTGGACAGGGCTTCCAGGATCCATCAGTGTTCGGAAATCTTACTTTGGTCAACGATATGGGAGATGTAGATCACGAAGATGATGCGGTAGTGATTAATGAAGGTGAAGAAGTAGAAGTTTTACCAGGACAGACTATTGTTGTTGATGGACAATTAATTTCAATCACCATGCCTAGTGATCTTCCATTAGGAACGTCGATCATTGTCAATATCCTTGATGGAGAAACTGTACCTGAACTTGTAAATGAAGAAGGGCAACTGTTGACAGCTGCAGGAGACATTATTGATGTTGAGCTGATCCTACCTGAAGGAGAAGAAGATTACGAAGGTGATTTCGTATTGACTTTAGGCATTGATAATGATTTTGTAGAAGAAGACGTCACTATCTATTATTACAATGAAGAAGAGAGTATCTGGGAAAATGTCGGTGGAGAGGTAACAGACAATACGATTTCAGTTATCGTTCCAGGATTCTCAATCTACGGCGTGTTTGTTGCTGTGGAGGATGAGGATTCAGAAGATCCAGCAGATCCGACTGATCCAGCGGACCCAGCAGATCCGGCAGATCCGACTGATCCAGCGGACCCAGCAGACCCAGCAGATCCGGCGGACCCAGCGGACCCAACAGATCCGACAGATCCTACTGATCCAGCGGACCCAACAGATCCGACAGATCCGACTGACCCAGCGGATCCAGCAGACCCGGCAGATCCATCTGACTTAGGGGATACGGATACAGATGTCGATTCAGATGATGATGAAACCGGAGAGCAACTGCCTCAGACAGCTACTGCGGTTTGGACGATTGGACTGATCGGTCTGGTTGGAATGGCCTCTGGTTTAGGTATGCACTTTCTTTGCAAGAAAAAATAAGGTAAAATAAGCATAATTTAATAGGAAAGCGAAGAGGAAACGACTCTCTTCGCTTTTCCCTGTTTTTACATAACGAGGAGGGGTATCATGAAATGGCTGGCAAATGGATTGATAGCAGTAGGGGTGGCTTTAATGATGTGGTTTGGCTACTCGCTTTATCAGCAGAATCAGATGCAGTCGGTTACCATGGCGGAAGCTGAACAGGCGGTACAGACTATGCGTGAAAAAGTCGATCCGGATGACGAGAATCCGGCCGAGTCTTTCTCTGCTCAGCAGCACGAAGCCATCGGGATCCTTCACGTCCCTAAGATCGACCGGAGTATCGGGATAGTTGAAGGAACTGATCCGGATGCGCTGGATTTAGGTGTGGGGCATATGTCGAGTACTGCCTTTCCTGGTCAAGGCGAACAAATCGTTCTGTCCGGCCATCGTGATACCGTCTTCCGCAATTTTGCAGAGCTCGAAATTGGTGACGAATTTATAGTAGAAATGCCTTATGGCGACTACACATACGTAATAAGAGACACAACGATCGTCGATGCGGACGATACCTCGGTCGTTGGGGAGATGGGAGAGGAAGTTCTGGTCGTATCAACCTGCTACCCGTTCAATTATCTGGGGAGTGCGCCTGAGCGCTTCGTGTTCTACGCTTATCCGGTCAGTGAATAGACTGGACAAAGTAAGGAATGATTTTTGTAACGAAAAGCGACCTGGGCGAATGTATGATATAGTAGGAGAAATACAATTTTGGGGATGAGTATGATGAACGAACAAGTCGATAAAGTCATGGCAGATGTATTGAACTGGAGGCGGACGATGCACAAACATCCGGAACTTTCATTTGAAGAGTACTGGACAAGTGCTTATATTGAAGAAGAACTTCAGTCAATCGGTCAGATAGAGGTGACACGTCCGACTGAAACCAGTGTATTGGGAATTATAAAAGGGGGAAATCCCGGAAAGAAAATTGGTTTGCGTGCCGATATCGATGCGCTGCCTATAGACGAAGAGCGTACGGATATCGACTTTGTGTCTGAAAACAAAGATATTATGCATGCGTGTGGACATGATGGACATGCATCGATCCTTTTAGGCGCGGCTAAGGTACTGGTCGACCAGATCGATGACCTGCATGGAGAAGTCTACTTGATTTTCCAGCATGCTGAAGAAACGCCGCCCGGGGGAGCGGTCGACATGGTAAGAACGGGTCTGTTTGATGACCTGGACTTTATTTATGGCCAGCATCTGTTTACACCAATTCCAACAGGACAGATCGGTCTGTTGAATGGGCCGGTAACGGCGAACTCGGACCAGTTTGATGTTCTGATCAAAGGAAAAGGTGGACATGCATCCCAGCCGGAAAACTCGGTAGATCCCGTTCTGATCGGTGCACAAATCATCAGTCAGCTTCAGGCTCTGGTTTCAAGGGTAACGTCCCCACTGGACTCGCTGGTCATCTCAACGACAAATTTCCATGCTGGATCAGCCAAAAATATAATTCCGGATACTGCGGTTTTAGGTGGAAGCGTCCGCTCGATCACTCCTGAAACGAGAGAAATGGTTGAAGAACGAATCGAAGCAGTCGTGAAGAATGTGTGCGACGTATACGGAGCCGGCTATGAGTATACTTATTCTAAAGGGTACAGCTCAGTTGTGAATGATGATGAAAAAACAGATCAGGTCAGAGCTATCGCCACAGAGCATTTCGGAGATGCGGTCTTTGAATTCCCTCTTGCAATGGGTGGAGAGGACTTTTCAGCCTTTTCTGATTTAGTCCCCAGTACCTATGCTTTTATAGGAGCAGGGAATGCTGAGAAAGATATGGAATATCCGCATCATCATCCAAAATTCGGGATTGATGAAGATTCTTTCAGTACCGGAGTAGGCATGATGGTGGCTGTTGCTATGAACATGACTAAAAACTAATTGATAGACAAGGAGGCAGCTCAATTCATCATGAATTGGGCTCTTCTTTCGAGTTTGATCAGTCAAAGATGATACTCACTTTGTTACCGTGTCTAACAGTTTTTTTGTTAAAGAGGAGATATAACATGACAGAAGAAAAAACTTATTCAGCCTATAGAGTGCCGCGTTTTTCCATAAAAGATATAGTTCTGAGCACGCTGACACTTGGACTGAAAAAACCGAAGGCAGCACTCGAAGAAGGGAAACTCTTCAAAATCACGGTTGCTCAGGACGCCATTGAAATCATTGAAGAGACGACAGGAGGAAAACAGCTCTCCCGGGAAAAAGAGGCTATTGGAAAAGACGAACGTAACAGGATAGAGAAAAATCAGGTGTATAAGACTACAGATTATGTTTATCATCTGGAAGAGAATTAACTGACACAAAACATTCAGCGGAGTGGATTGCGATTAGACTCGTTCGGGACTATACTTAGGAAAATATCAGAGAGAAAGATTTAATATATTGGAGGCAGTTAAATGTCAAGCAGAGCTCAACGAATTGAAGAAATAGCAGTAGACCTAACAAGACAGCGCAGTGTGACAGAAACGATCGAGGAGCAGTTAGTGACCGAGAAAGTCCACTTGTTTTTCCAGCAGATGGATTATTTTCAGGATAACCCGGAAGATCTCTTTTTTGTTCCGGTTCCGCATGACAAATGGGAAAGGAAGAGTGTGATTGCTCTCCTCAGAGGAAAGAAAGATCTGGAGAATAATAAAACAGTCGTCCTGATCGGTCATACAGATACAGTGGGTATTTCTGATTATGGCGATCTGAAGAATTTTGCACACATGCCTTATGAGCTGACCGAGCTCCTGCATGAACGTAAGGAGCTTCTGCCAAGAGATGCGCGTGAAGATCTGGAGTCAGGAGACTACCTGTTCGGGCGCGGCCTTTTTGATATGAAAACAGGTGATGCGATCATTATGACTCTAATGGAAGAAATCGAAAGCAGACTGGATGATTTTTCCGGCAATATCCTGTTTGCGGCGGTGTGTGACGAGGAAGCCAATTCAGCCGGTATGCGTTCATGTGTACCTGAAATCGTCCGCCTGAGAGATGAGAACAACTTGAATCTGACTGGACTGATCAACACAGATTACATGACTTCCGAGTATCCTGGTGATGAAAATAAATATGTGTATATTGGAACAGTCGGGAAGCTTATGCCGTCCTTTTATGTCGTTGGAAAGGAAACGCATGTCGGTGAAGCATTCAAGGGACTGGATCCGAACCAGCTTGTCGCGGAACTGACTCGACGCATCAACTTAAATACTGATCTGTCAGATACAGTTGAAGGAGAAAGTACCTTGCCGCCGATGAGTCTTAAGCAGCAGGACCTCAAACCGGAGTATTCTGTTCAGACAGCAAAAGCGGCTCACGCCTTTTATAATTTCGCCACACATAGCCAGACGCCGGATGTGGTTCTTCAAAAAATGAAGGAAGTGGCCGAAGAAGCATTTAAGTCAGTGATCAATGACCTGAACACGCAGTACGAGCGGTACTGTGATCTGACTGGGCGGACGTTTGAACCGTACACCTATGCGCCTAAAGTCATGACGTACAATGAACTGAAAAAACAGGTAGTCACTGATCAGGGACAGGAAGCAGTTGAGGCTCTGGACCGCGAGAAAGAAAAATGGCTAATCGACGATACGGTAGATGAACGGGAATACGCTTTGAAGGAAGTCGAACTGCTTCAGACCATGTGGAAGAATCAGGAACCGGTCATCATTGTCTACTTTACGCCGCCTTACTATCCCCATATCTACGTCAAAGGTGATACGGACAAAGAAAAGAATCTCCTGGATGCTGTAGCGGAAGCGGTGGCCACAACGGAATCCGACTATACACTTGTATATAAGAAGTTCTTCCCATATATCTCGGATCTGAGTTATGCTTCTGCTCCAGAGAATAAGGGAGAAATCGATGCACTGAAGGAAAACATGCCCGGTTTCGGTACGAAGTATAAGCTGCCTCTTGATGCGATGCAGAGTCTGGGACTTCCGGTAGTCGACATCGGACCGTTCGGTAAGGACTCGCACAAGTTTACAGAACGTCTTGAGAAAACGTACAGTTTTGAAGTTGCGCCGACACTTGTGTCTAAAACAATTGACGCATTGCTGCGCTGAAACAGATAGAAAAGCAGGGAGAAATCTCTGCTTTTTTAGTGAGTGTGGAAAAGGTTGTCTGTTAAGTTTCTATGAGGCTGAAAGGCAAGTAAAGCTTTTCTATATCCTTAAACACTAGTGTTGCATAAAACTTAGAATAAATGATTTCATACATTGTTACTTTCATCACAAGTAGTTTTCGTTAAAATTTCCAAAAAAGTCAAGTGCTGGCGCAAGGGATGACTTTTTCCAGAAATTTTTAGGGTTATTCAGTTGTGG
>NZ_FNFK01000011.1 GCF_900101165.1 Alkalibacterium thalassium
TGTCTCAGTTCCAGTGTGGCCGATCACCCTCTCAGGTCGGCTACGTATCACAGCCTTGGTGAGCCATTACCTCACCAACTAGCTAATACGCCGCGGGGCCATCCATAAGCGATAGCCGAAGCCATCTTTAATGATCTAAGCATGCGCTATGATCACCTATGCGGTATTAGCACCCGTTTCCGGATGTTATCCCCCTCTTATGGGCAGGTTCCCCACGTGTTACTCACCCGTTCGCCACTCATCCACACTCTGCAAGCAGAGTGTTTCAGCGTTCGACTTGCATGTATTAGGCATACCGCCAGCGTTCGTCCTGAGCCAGGATCAAACTCTCGTTTTAAGTTTGACTTGCTCATTGTATTACTTGTGAGTTAACCATGTTAACTCGTTTGTTGCTTTCGACTCCAAAAGAATCGAAGACCCCTGGCACATTTGGTTGTTTCTACTTTGTTCAGTTTTCAAAGATCTATCTCGTTCAGTTTGTGTTGCTTGCGTTTCGCAACAACTTTTATATAGTACCATGTCTCCGATTCGCGGTCAACACTTTTTTTGAAAAAGTTTCTGAGCACTTCTCTCTTGAAAGCGTTACCTTCATTCGTGTGACAGCTATTTTATTATAGCTCATTGTCGACTCACTGTCAACAATCAACTTTATTTTTCTCATTGCCGTTACGTGTTTATGTTTTGCAGCAACGAGATTAATAATAACAGGTTTCTGCATCATCGTCAACAGTTAAATGTCATCTTTTCTATAAAAAAACTGGCCCGTCTGTAAGACAGGCCAGTTTTTAATTATTATTCATCATCGATTTCTACTGAATCATCTAGCTGCTCTTCTCCTGATTGACCAGCCTCAGTATCTTCTTTAACTTTCTTGTTCTCTTTTTTATTTTTTAGTTTCGCTATTTGTATATTACGCTTAAGCTGAGGGTCATGTTTGCTCTTTGCACTGACCGCAGCTTCGATTGTTCTGACTTCGTATTCTCCAGCAAGGTCCCCATAGTATTTATTATACCGTTTCTTGAACTGCTGAAACAAATGAACAACGATGACTTTAAGAATGGCATAAATCGGCACACCGAAAATCAGGCCGAATAGTCCCAGGAGGTCGCCCATGACCAGCAGGACTATAATAATAGTCAGCGGGTGAACATTTAACTGTCTTCCCATAACGTTCGGCTCAATCAGATTTCCGTCAACGAACTGAACAACTGCCCAGACGAGAAGCAGCTGTATAACCATCCACCAGGAATCGATCAATGCTATTACAAGCGCCGGGATAAAGGCCAGCGTCGGACCGATATAAGGAATAATAGATGTAAATCCGGCAATTACTGCTAGTACCCCATTAAATTCCAAATTTATTATTGAGAAGCCAATGAACATCATGACACCAATCGATGTTGCAATGATAAGCTGTCCTTTAACATAAGCCCCCACCTGATCATTAACTTCAGAGGATACTCTAATTAGATCTTCTCTCCATTTTGGTGGGACAATACTCAGCACTGCGTAAAAGAAACGTTTTTCATCTTTCAGCAGGAAAAACAGAATAATTGGGAAGGTAACGATTGTTACTACTACATTCGTCAAACCAGTCATGACCGCCGATAACCCACTGAATCCATCTGATAGATACTGATTTAAGTTGTCTGGTATCGAAGTTACAAAGTCTTCTCCTTCTTCAATAAACGATTCTATCTCATTGCCAAAAGGAAAATCTTCCAGCCATCCAGTAACTGAAGCAATGATCGACTGGATAAAGTCAGGAAAGTTTTCTACAAAGCTGGTAACCTGATCTCTAAGCAGGGGATAAAGTGAACCTATCCCTACAACCAATACCCCGATAAGTAGAAGAAATAATATGACTACTCCATATATTCTTTTGACTTTTTTCTTTTCAAGAAAATCGACGAATGGATTAAATAAGTAATACAATAATAAGGCAATAACAAATGGCATTAAGATGTTGGACACAATAACAAAGAAAGGCGTGAAAATATAGTCGACCTGGTTAAATATTATCGCCACGATACCGATCAAAATTAGTGTGACTAACGTAAACAGTAAATTGCTTCCCCCAAGAAAATTGATCCATCTTGTCTTTTTCATTCTTATTCCCACTTTCTCCTGATTCTTTATTCTCTTACCTATTATAGTATAGAAGTTTGAAGATATTATCGAGAAAATCATACTATAATTCCTGACTTCTTTTAGTTATGTAAAAAATCTGGAAGTCACAAAGGGTGGCTTCCAGATTTTCGGTTAATCAATATTTTTCATTGTAGGGAAGAGCAGAACATCACGTATAGAGTGAGAATCAGTCAGAAGCATGACCAGACGGTCTATACCGATACCTAAACCACCTGTTGGCGGCATACCGTATTCAAGTGCTTCGATGAAATCTTCATCAATATCGTGCGCTTCGTCATTTCCCTGCGCTTTTTCAAGAGACTGCGCTTCAAATCGTTCTCTCTGATCGATCGGATCATTCAGTTCGCTGAACGCATTCGCATATTCGTGTTTAGCTATAAAGAGCTCAAAGCGATTAGTGAAACGCGGATCTTCTTCATTTTTCTTAGCAAGAGGAGATATTTCCAGAGGATGACCATATACAAATGTCGGCTGAATCAGCGTATGTTCGACAAATGTTTCAAAGAACTCATTCACTACATGACCAAAAGTAGCATAATCGTCAATCGGGACATTATGCTCTTTAGCTAGCTGACGTGCTTCTTCATTTGTATAGTCCTGGAAGAAATCGATTCCCGTTTCTTCTTTGATAAGATCGACCATGTGACGACGATCCCACTTCTTACCTATTTGAATCGTTTCATCTCCATAAGGAATGTCTGTAGATCCCAGGACGTTTTCTGTTACTGTACGGATCAGGTCTTCTGTCAGGTCCATTACATCATCGACATCATGGAAAGCTGTATACAGCTCAAGCATTGTAAATTCGGGATTGTGCGTCGTATCGATTCCCTCATTACGAAAGACTCGGCCAATTTCATAAACTTTTTCCATCCCACCGACGATCAGGCGTTTCAAATGCAGTTCAATAGCTATTCGAAGATACAGTTCCATATCCAATGCATTATGATGTGTAGTAAATGGACGAGCAGCTGCTCCTCCAGCTAAATTATGCAGCAGAGGTGTCTCAACTTCAAGATAATCCAGTGAGTTCAGATACGTTCTGATTTCCTGAATGATCCGGCTGCGTTTAGTAAAGCGGTCATAACTCTCTTCATTTGAAATAAGGTCCAGGTATCTCTGACGATATTTCTGTTCAACATTTGTCAGGCCGTGGTATTTATCAGGAAGAGGACGCAGGGCTTTAGATAGATAAGTCAATTCCGTTGCGCGGACCGTTACTTCGCCCGTATTGGTTTTCATGACTGTTCCTTCGATTCCTAGAAAATCACCAAGATCGGCAGTTTTGAAACTCTCATATTGCTCATCACCAACGGCGTCTTTTCTAACATAAATCTGAATCGATCCATTTTTATCTTTAAGGTGAGCAAAACCGGCTTTTCCTTTGCCACGTTTAGTCATCAGTCTACCCGCTATTTTAACAGTAATTTCTTTTTCTGCCAGTTCTTCTTTTGACTGATCTTCATGTGCTTTATGAAGTTCGTCTGAAAAATGTGTTCGTTCGTAACGTCCGCCAAACGGGTCGACGCCTCTCTCTTTAAGGTCATTCATCTTCTGACGGCGTACCACCAGCTGATCAGTCAGTGTTTCCTCGTTATGTGTATCTTGAGACAATCCTGTCACTCCATTCTATTGACTTTTCTTCAGTAAGGTATTCATACAGGAAACACGTTTTTTATAGAAACAAGGGGTTCTTCTAAGAACCCGACCTTTCTTTTCCTGTTCTCTTAATACCTGTTATCTGAATTATAGTACCATATCTTTACTCCAGCATAAAGATGATTTCCTGACTTAATTCAGATCAGCCATTGATCCCGTCAGCTTCTTCCATCAGTTCTTCCAGTTCATTCCGGTCGAAATGGTAAGGTGTCCGACAGAATTGGCAGACTGCTTCCGCTCCGCCGTCTTCATCTATCATGTCATTTATTTCCTGTTTACCTAGTGTAATGATTGCATTTTTAAATCGTTCCTTTGAACAATCACAAGTAAAACTGACAGGCAAACCATCAATAATTCGTGCTGATCCATCTCCGACTAATCGGTCAAGAATCTCTTCTGGGGTTTCTCCCTTTTCCATAAGCTGTGAAACCATAGGTAATTCTGCAATAGCCTGTTCGATTTTATCAATTGTTTCATCCTCTGCGTTAGGAAGGACTTGAATCATGAACCCTCCTGCAGCTTTTACAGATTCATCCGGGTTGACCAGAACAGAAAGTCCGATCGCTGAAGGGACCTGTTCAGAGTTTGCCATATAATAGGTATAGTCTTCACCGAGTTCTCCGCTGATCAGTGGAACCTGGCCTACGAAGGGTTCTTTCATTCCCAGGTCCTTACTGACTGTCAGCATGCCTTCGGTTCCAACTGCTCCTCTTACATCGATTTTGCCCTGATCGTTAAGAGGCAGGCTGATATGAGGATGCTTGATATATCCCTTTGTCTCGCCTTTACCATTGCTGTCGATCAGAAGATATCCGATCGGACCATCCCCATCGATTCGAACGGTCAGCTTTTCTTCACCTTTTAATGTGGCTCCCAGAAGTGTCGTTCCCACCATTGCACGTCCCAGTGCACAAGTTGCTGCACTCCAGGTGTCATGTTTTTTCTGTGCTTCTCTTATCATATCTGTCGCATCAACGACGTAGACTCTGACCTGATCTTTGTATCCTAATGCTTTAATTAATTTATCTGACACACTATTCACGATCCTTTATTTCAGTATTTACTGCATCTTATTCTTTATTTTACATGGAAAGAAGAGGAGGGCTAATGATACGCCTCCTCTTCTACTTCAGCTGTTATTCTTTCGTTTCGTCTTCAGAAGATTCTTCTGAGTCTGTTGTTTGACTGTCGGACTCATCTGACTGTCCCTCTTCAAACTGTTTCTCTCGTGCTTTTTCTTTTTCTTCTCTTGCTGCTTTTACTTCTTCGAAGGATGTTCCGATTTGTTCCTCTTCAGGATCACGGTCAGCTTCTGCGCTTTCGCGTGGGAATTCAGTCGGCTTCTCTCCTTTTTTAGCTGGCATTTCACCTTCTTCAAACAGAGACTTGATTTGCTTCTCATCAAGTGTCTCAAACTCAAGAAGTTTTTGCGCAATTAGTTCATGAGACTCTTTATGCTCCTCAATGATTCGCTTAGCTTCTGCATGTCCTTCATTAAGAATACGTAGAACTTCCTGATCTATCTGATAGGCAAACTGTTCAGAATATGCCTTGGATTGAGAATAGTCTCTTCCAAGGAATACTTGTCCGCCGCCTTCGTACTGTACTGGTCCGAGCAGATCACTCATCCCGTATTCCGTAACCATGCTTCTGGCAATTTGTGTCGCCTGCTGGAAGTCATTGGATGCCCCACTTGACTGAGAACCGAAGATCAGCTCTTCAGCTACACGTCCACCAAGAAGGCCGACGATCTGCTCGAACAACTCTTTCTTAGTCATTAAGAAGCGGTCTTCTTTAGGCAGCATGATGGCATATCCACCGGCACGTCCACGAGGGACGATCGTCACCTTATGAACGATACGGGCATCACTTAGTACTAAACCGACAATGGTGTGTCCAGCTTCGTGGTAAGCAACCATGCTTCGTTCAGTCTCGGAAATGACTCGGTCCTTCTTAGCTGGACCTGCAATGACCCGGTCATATGCTTCGTCAATATCCATTGCTTCTATTTCTTTACTGTCGCGTCTTGCAGCGACCAGCGCAGCTTCGTTAAGCAGATTCTCAAGGTCAGCTCCTGCAAATCCAGGGGTCTGTCTTGCGATAACTTTCAAATCGACATCAGGAGACATCGGTTTATTCTTGGAGTGAACTTTAAGGATCGCTTCACGTCCTTTAACATCCGGTCTGCCGACCATGATGCGTCTGTCAAAACGTCCAGGTCTCAGAAGTGCCGGATCCAGAACGTCCTGTCTGTTGGTAGCCGCAATGACGATGATTCCTTCATTACCGGTAAATCCGTCCATTTCAACAAGCAGCTGATTAAGTGTCTGTTCACGTTCATCATGACCTCCACCCATTCCAGCGCCACGCTGACGACCGACTGCATCGATCTCATCGATGAAGATGATGGCTGGTGCAGTTTTCTTGGCATTCTCGAACAAGTCACGTACACGACTTGCCCCAACTCCGACGAACATCTCAACGAACTCAGAACCTGAGATCGAGAAGAAAGGTACGCCGGCTTCACCCGCTACTGCTTTCGCTAGCAAGGTCTTACCTGTACCGGGAGGCCCCTCAAGCAGCACACCTGCTGGAATTCGAGCACCCAGATTTGAGAATCGCCTTGGATCCTTAAGGAATTCAACGATTTCAACGAGTTCTTCTTTTTCTTCGTCTGCTCCTGCAACATCTGAGAAGCGGACTTTACTTGTCTTGGCATCCGTTTCTTTAGCTTTGGACTTGCCGAAGTTCATGACTCCGCGTCCACCGCCTGCTCCGCCACCTTGTCCAGCCTGACCCATCATAAAGTAGATGAATCCGATGAACAGAAGCATCGGCAGGAATGTAAACAGAAGACTGGTCCAGACACCGGTTGTCGGCTCTTCGACCGTCACAATATTAACATCATTTTCTCTTGCTAATGAGAACATTTCATCAACGACAATGTCGTTAACTAAAATATAAGTTGTAAATCGGGAAGCCTGCTGCTGATCAAGACTACCGAACAATGTGACATCCTGATCCTGTTCAACTTCTACTTCCTGTCCTTCTCGAAACTGCGCTCTTATCTCATATACGCCAGCTGTAGGCTGGACCTGAAATTCTTCTATGCGATCATCTTCCAGATATTCGATAAACTGGGTTGAACTAACCCTTTCTGAAGCCTGATCTCCACCGCCACTAGTCGCCCAACTTGCAATACCTATAACTGCAAGAAACACGATGACGTAGAAGAATCCACTCTTAAAAAATCCTTTCTTCATGTCATCCTCCATCTATCAACTGATTTTGATTGTGATCCATTTTAAGGTTACTTACTTAAAATAATATACCATATCATGTTACCATACTTGACCATTTTTGACTATGAATTTTGTTTGATGATTTCATATACTAGCTTTTTCAGCATTGAAAATCCATACTTCTTTCACAAGTCAGTTGACTACCGGTAGATTTCAGGCTTAAGGACGCCTATGAATGGCAGGTTACGGTAATTTTCAACATAGTCCAGTCCGTAGCCCACTACGAATTTGTGCGGCACTGTAAACCCTACCCAGTCGGCATGAATATCGATTTTACGGCCGGACGGCTTGTCCAGCAGCGTGACGATTTTGACCGAAGCTGCTTGACGGTATTTGAAAAGATCCTTCAGGTAAGCCAGAGTACCCCCAGTATCGATAATATCTTCCACGAAAAGGACGTGTCGGCCTTCGACGTTTGTATCTAAGTCTTTCAGGATCTTGACTTCTCCAGATGAGACCATTTCTTTTCCGTAGCTTGATACATCCATGAAGTCGATTTCCAGGTGTATGTCCATCTTTTTGATTAGATCTGCCATAAATGGCAGAGCACCTTTAAGTACACCAACCAATAGAGGGTTTTTCCCGTCATATTCCTTGCCAAGAAGCTCACCAAGCTCCTGAACTTTCTCCATAATTTCCTCTTCAGATATCAGTATGCTTTCAATTTCATTTCTCATGTCATGATCTCCTTTTCATCTACTCTTTACTTTTAAATTTACATTCTTTCATATACGAGTACGTAGCTAATTGTATCAGTTCTAGGGTCCAGTGACAATGCAGATTCCTTAAGGTCAACGACCCATAAAATGCGACCTGTACTGTCTGTCACGACCCAAGCCCGCTCTCTGTCTTTTCTCGGTATTTTCTGATCTATAAAAATATCTTTCACTTTCTTTGTTCCAGTCATTCCCCTGACAGTCATCCTGTCTCCATTGTGTCTGTGACGTATTGTCAATGGGGTGCTCTGTAATGGAATTCCAAGATACAGATGTCGTTCATTCTGACTTGATTCCCTGGACCGGAATGATTCATAGGTGAGCAACCCCATCGAGCTGCCGTCCTCCAGTTCGATCCATTGACCGACTGCCAGTTTCTTCTCAATTTCATTTTCGCTTTCGATCTCATACCTGCTGTCAGACTCTTTTTTTCGAATCATGCAGCGATCATACATTCTCTCTGCAGTCAGCCCCCCCGGAAGATCCAGTGTCGTATTAGGACTAGACGCTTTCAGCCAGTCAATGATCATCTGTATGTGCTTGTGCCCGAGAGTGTAGGACTGCTTGCTGGACCACTGTTTGATCCCACTGCTCAGTACCCGTCTCTGCAAGGCCTCATCCGCCTGTTTAAGAGCAGGAACCATGATGTACAGAGCGTCATTATCAAATGATAGTATGTCTTTTTTCCACTCTTCGACACATGGGGCAGAGAGGGACAGAAGACTATCGAGATCTTCTGTAAACCGGATCAGATGATCGTCAACTGCTGGGTTTTCAGATCTGAGAAGCGGTAGAATTGTCTGCCTGTATCGATTTCTCGTAAACTTTACCGATGCATTGGACTCATCTTCAGCCCAGCGCAGCTGTCTTTGTTCTGCGTAGGATATCAGATTTTTCTTGGTAAATGGCAGTAGTGGCCTGACTATCGTAACTGTCCCCTCTGATCGTTTAGCTGATATACCTTTCAGTTCTTCCAGCGCACTGCCTCTGACCAGCTTCATGAGGATCGTTTCAACTTGGTCATCCTTATGATGGGCAGTCAGAACTGCACGGCTGCCCATCCGCTGGGCAATCTCTTTGAAAAAGGAATAACGAATATCTCTTGCCGCTTTCTCGATGCCTGAGTCCGGGTGGTCTTCTTTTCGCCAGTGATGGACGTAAACAGGAACAGTGTATCGTTCAGCAAGTTTTCTGACTGCCGATTCCTCATCATCAGAGATCCCTCTCAGATGATGATTGACATGAGCAATTATAATATTCGGTTTGACATCCTCTGGCAGCCTGCCCATCAGGTCAAGGAGGACGACAGAATCAACCCCTCCCGATACTGCGACGATGACCGGTTCGTCAGGTTCCCAGGCATCGAGCGTTCTAATGTGTTCAGTAAACTGCTGGAGCAGATCCATCTTCTCCCACCTTTCAGACATTGGATATTCCAATTAAAAAGGGTTCAGGGACTCCCCCCAAACCCTTTCTCTTATGATTTAAATGTTAATGTGTCAACTTCTTCTTCCGCCACGTCCACCGCGTTTGTTTTCAGTGTTTCGTTTAATGGAGGTCAAGCGGTCTTCACTGTCTTTCAGGAATGAACTCATTAGAGAGTCGAAGTCCTGTTTTTTCGGAGCTGAGCTGGTTCTTTTATTTGAAGAAGAACTTGAACGCTCACGACTTGGCGCTTTAGGTTTTGGAGCTGATTCAGCAGGCTTGTCCTGGGCTTTGCGAAGAGATAGTCCGATTTTGCCGTCATCTGCTATAGATAAGACTTTCACTGTAACGGTCTGGCCAACTTCCAGTTCTTCATTGATGTTTTCTACATAACTGTCTGACACTTCACTGATGTGAACTAACCCTGTCTTGTTATTGCCTAAATCAATAAACGCACCAAAATTGGCAATACCCGTGACTTTACCTTCTACTTTGCTTCCAACTTCAATTGACATATTTTCTATGTTTCCTCCTAAATAATTTGAAACAATTATACCATGCAATTTTTTAAGAATAAAGGTCTATATAGAAGAATCTTGATAAATCACTCTCGATTGTTCGGGTTTTGTCATTCTTCGTCCGTTTCTTCTTCGTCAGCATCCGGATTTTCATCAGTGGCTTCCAGATGATCCGGATTTCGGTCATCCGGGAAGCTGAAGACGATTTCGTTATCCTTTGTCAGATAATACTCGCTTCTAGCGAGCTTGGTTACATACTCCTCGTCTTCCAGGAGACCGATATAGTAAGCTAGTTCTTCCTGCTGGAGGTCCAGAGATTCCAGTTCCTGCTGTGCTACCACTCTCTGTTCCTCCAGATCCTGAAGTTTAATATAATATCTTGCCAGGGTACTTCCAGCCAGAACAACCAGAAGCATGCCTGCTGCGACGATGATACGCATCCTTCTTTTCAGCTTTTTACGTCTTTTATGCGCTCTAATATTTTCCAGGGTCTTCGTTTCTATAAAGTCGTTTTTCATACGGGCAATACGTGGTTTTTTATTTCCCATAGTGATTGCTCCTCCTTCTTCCAATTCAGGGAATCGTGATTAAAGTATACCAAGAATAAGCCGAATGATAAAGATGCTCTGGAGAGGAAACCGGTCCAGATTTAAATTGTAATGAAAAAGACACAATCAGTTCCGCTAAATCAAGCGGTTCTGATTGTGTCTAACTGATCAGTCAGTTGTTGTCAGACTCCTTATAGGTCTCTTCCAGCACAGTATATAGATCTTTTGCTTCATCTTTTTTCGTTGTGTCTTTTATATTATCGACTCTAACTTTCAGTGTTTTGTTTCCGAACTGTATCGTCAGTTCATCTTCAACTGCTACTGAACTCGAAGATTTAGCTGTCTTTCCATTGATCTGTATACGGTCTTTATCCGCAATTTCTTTTGCAACAGATCTTCTTTTGATTATACGTGACACTTTAAGAAATTTATCAAGTCTCATCTCTCAACCTCTTCTCTTCCTGTTTGATTTTCTGCCAGATGGCATCGACTTCTTCCGGCGTGGATGCACTCACACCGTCAAAGACATGAGGGTGACGGCGTCTCATTTTGCGGTTCACACTTCCAAGCACCTCTTCGAATGTAAAGAGTCCCTCTTTTTCAGCTGCATTGGTCTGGTAAAGTATCTGAACAAGGACGTCTCCCAGTTCCTCCATCCAATTATCTATATCTTCCCGTTCGATGGCTTCGATCAGTTCTTCTGTTTCTTCTCTGATGTATTCCACCAGAGAAAGCGGGGTCTGCTCAATGATCCATGCATCCCCATCTTCTCCGGTAACCCTGTCTATATAATACTGAAGGGTGGATAGTGACGTCACTTGTTCGTCCTGAGTCAACGGCGGGACATACAGCGACCTCAAATTGAACACACCGTCAAAACGGTCCATTTCAAATAATGGGAGCCACTGCACTTTTTCCTCAGATGTTCCAGCGCCATCGATAACTGCCACCTGATGGTCATCCGGATATTTCTCCATTAAAGTCAGTTTAACTTCTCCTGCCATTAATGCATTAAACACTTGCATGACGATGATATGCTGACCAGTCTGAACCAGATCATGATTCAGCTCAAAGGAATCAACCAGCTGGAACCCTTCGACCGGATCGATGTGGACAGCTTTGAACAGATCATCGAGAAAACTTTTTCCGTCCAGGATTTCGACTTTGTCATATTGTTCCAGCAGATCCTTGACCGTCTTCTCAGCAACCATAGGATGACCCGGAACGGCGTAAAGCACTTCCCTGCTTTGTGCTTCTGTTATCAACTTTTCGACAATCGCCTGATAGACTTTATTAAAATCTTTACTATACTGGTCGTAGAGGTAGTCCATCGATTCAAAGACGAGTCCTTCTTCTTTCAGTTCGTTTAAGGCAGGATGGTCCGATGTTCTGACAAATACCGACTGACTGTTCATGAGCTTCTCATATACACTCAATGGCATCTGCTGTTTTTCTCCAGGTCCCAGCCCGACTATAGTGATGGTGTGCATAACTGCCTCCTTATGATGATGTATTGACAACTGCTTGATGCTGCCTACTCCGACGACATCAGGCAGCAGATAAGATTCTTTGTTCATTGCAGACAATTCGTCTCAGTTCCGGACGGATACTTTTTCCTATCTGATCGGGTTATTTCTGTGGATCAGCTGACTGTTTCTGCTGTTCCTCTTCTTCTCTTTTCTCTTTTTCAATCAGATACTCCGCTGTATTTTTAGAAAAGAGAACCAGCGCATCCAGCCATTCATTGACAGACGTCCGACTGGTCAGCTTAAATGCGACAGTCAGTTTCTCCTCTGCCTGCATATCTGTTTTCAACGTGATCGGTTTAAGCGCCTTGAACACTTCAGGAAGTGGAAGACGCGTCGTTCCGGCCTTCGAGAAGACGACAGTCAGATTGTTTCCATCACGCCTAATCAGTTCTATAAGCGCCTGTTCACTGTACATCTTGAGCAGACCTACTGAGAGCAGATCTGCGACTTCCTGAGGGTAGTCCCCAAAGCGGTCGATCAGTTCATCCTGAAGCTCTACATAGTCCTCATCGGAAGAAAACTGTCTGATACGCTTGTACAGCTCGATTTTCTGACGTTCATCCTGGACATACGTTCCAGGCAAGTAAGCATCGACCGACAGATCCATTTCCACCACCGTTTTCTGGTGACGCTTGTCCCCGCGTTTTCGTGCAACTGCTTCTTCGAGCATCTGTGAATACAGATCAAATCCGACACTGTCGATGAATCCGTGCTGCTGCTGCCCTAAGAGGTTACCAGCCCCACGTATGGCAAGGTCTCTCATGGCAATCTTGAAACCTGATCCGAGTTCGGTAAAGTCCTTGATCGCCTGCAGCCTTTTTTCACTGACTTCTGTCAGAATCTTGTTCGGTTGATGCATGAAATACGAATAGGCAATCCGGCTGCTCCGACCGACCCGTCCCCTCAACTGATAAAGCTGGGACAAGCCCATACGGTCAGCATCCTCTACGATAAGCGTATTGACGTTAGGGATATCGACCCCTGTTTCAATGATCGTCGTTGTGACGAGCAGATCATACTCTCCCTGTATGAACTGGTATAGAATGTTCTCCAGCTGAACTTCTGTCATCTGTCCGTGTGCATGCGCAATTCGGGCTTCGGGAACGAGCTGCTGAAGTTCGTCTACCCGCTGCTCGATCGTGCTGACACGGTTGTGCAGATAGAATGCCTGACCGCCTCTAGCCATTTCTCGTTTGATCGATTCAGCTACCACTGCCCCATTCATCTCCATAACGTAAGTCTGTACCGGGTAGCGGTTGGCCGGCGGAGTTTCTATCACTGACAGATCTCTCACACCCAGCATGGACATATGAAGAGTCCGGGGAATAGGGGTGGCCGTCAGCGTCAGCACATCCACCTCGCTTTTCAACTGTTTCAGTCTTTCCTTGTGCTTGACTCCGAAGCGCTGCTCTTCGTCTACAATAAGCAGCCCCAGATCCTGAAAGACAATATCTTTAGACAGAACTCTATGCGTCCCGACGACGACATCTATGTGTCCTTTTTTCAGTCCGTCGACAGTTTCTTTCAGCTGCTTACCTGTACGGAAACGACTCAGCAGTCCGATCTCCACAGGAAAATCAGCAAATCGTTCTAGCATAGTATTGTAATGCTGTTGAGCCAGAACGGTAGTTGGCACCAAAAATGCCACCTGTTTCCCGTCCTGAACTGCTTTGAAAATGGCACGCATAGCTACTTCTGTTTTTCCGTAACCAACATCTCCTACGATCAGGCGATCCATAGGCTTGTCTTTTTCCATATCTTTTTTCACTTCACGAATCGAGCGAAGCTGGTCATCCGTTTCTGTGTAAGGAAACGCATCATCGAACTCCCTCTGATAGGCATTGTCTTTGGAGAAGGCATAGCCGGTTCTCTGCTCTCGTTCAGCATACAGCTCGACCAGCTCATCTGCTATGTCTTCAACCTGAGAGGCTACTTTTTTCTTCGTTTTCGCCCATGATGTGCCTCCCAGTTTATTCAGTTTGGGGGATTTCCCTTCTGATGACACATACTTCTGGAGGAGATTCAGCTGTGTCACAGGTATGAACAGTTTCGATGAATCCTTGTACACAACACTGAGGTAATCCTGATGCACCCCACCAATTTCCATGGTTTCCATGCCCATGAACTGACCGATCCCATGATTGACATGCACCACGTAGTCGCCTTTGTCCAGTTCAGAGTAGCTTTTCAGTCTTTCAGCATTCGACAGATTCTGTCTTCTCGGTTTCTTTTTAGGCAGTCTATTGAAGAGCTCTTTCTCTGTCAGTACCGCAATTTTTTCATGAGGCAGCTCAAATCCCGTCATGACACTTCCACTGATGACCTGTATAATGCCTTCTTTTAAATGATCCCTGTCCGATAAGGTACTCGGAATCTCAAAATTGAGAAGAGTCTGATGTACTTTTTCCGCCCGGTCTTCACTTTCTGTCATGACAATGACAGTATAATCCTGTTTCAACCAGCGGTCCATTTCCGTCTTGACTAGGTTCATCTGTCCAAAGAATTTCTGCATCGTCCGATACTGAAAGGCATGGATGCTGTCCAGTCGGAGTCCTTTCATTCCTTTCTGGAACAGTGAGAAATAAAGCTGATTCAGTTCTGAACCTTTGAGTGTGTCTCTGAAATTTTTCGAGAAGGACTGATTGATGAGGATATTCCCCTGAGATAACTGGGATGTAACCCATTCACCCTCCTCTTCTTCCAATCTTGCTTCGTTTTCAAGTATACGTGGGTATTCATCCATGACGACGATCGCATCATCCGACGCATAGTCGATGAGGGTCGCTTTATCCTTATACAAAAGATCCGCATATCTGACCAGCTCTTCGCTGTAAGTTTCGTCTTTGATCGTATCTATGATATCCCTGACTGTCTCATTCAGATTAGTCTGCTGGTCTTCGTCCTTTGTTTTTTTCAGTGACGAGGCCAGTGCTTTCTCAAACCGGGTGATGATGGCATCTTTTTCCTCTATACAGAGTAAGGTATCTGTAGCAGGGATGATTTTTACGGTTTCAATATTCTGTTCAGACCTTTGAGTGTCCGCATCAAAGTACCTTAGTGAATCGATTTCCACATCAAACAGCTCAATTCTGACAGGCTTTTCTTCAGTCAGCGGATACACATCAATGATGCCGCCTCGAATGCTGAATTCTCCAGGAGCGGATACTTTCTGCTCCCGCCTGTAACCCATCTCGGCAAGTTTCCGCTGGAGCTGCTCAAGCTCTACTTCATCTCCGATAGAGAATAAAAGCTCTGCCTGAGCAAAGAGGACCGGATCGGGAAGAAGCTTTCTTGCCCCGGCCAGAGAAGTGACCACCACCCCCGGTTTATTTTTCAGCATGAAATCTAGAGCCTTGACGCGCTCTGCCCGGGATTCCGGAGAAGAGACGGCCATTTCAGCATGGATCATATCGTCCACTGCAAACAGAAAGAGCTGGTCATCAGGAATGAGACCAGTTAAATCGGTTATGAGCTGATTGGCATGATAGACATTTTGAGTGACCACGACGAGCTGTCTAGATTCTTCTTCAAATAATGATTTGAGCACTAATGTCCGCGCCGATCCTGCCATTCCAGTTATGAGGTGCTTCCTCTTTTTTCCCATTTGAGAAAAAAGTTCTTTAACGGATGGTTTCTCGCTAATTAATGTGTGTAAGTCTGCCACGCTATTTTCTCCTTTTCTCTAAAATTCATTTAGTTAAATTGTGTCATCGTGTCAGTAAACGAATGACCCTCGACCCAGTATAAAGCGGCATCGGCTGCTTTCTTCACTGAAAGAAGCACCTCTTCATGCGTCGATTTGTGAAAGGGACTCAGGACATGAGAGACGACCGACTGATTCTCATATGGGCGTCCGACACCGATTCGGAGACGATTGAACTGTTTCGTCCCGAGATGATCGATCATACTCTTGATGCCATTATGTCCACCGGCACCACCCTTCTGTCTCAGCCGGATTTTACCAATCGGCAGGTCCATATCATCATAGACGACAACTATGTCTTCCACACTACAGTCATAGTAGTCCAGCCACTGTCTCACTGAACGTCCCGATTCATTCATATAAGTCTGAGGCTTGATCAGGATGACCTTTTCAGTTCCGACCATCCCCTCTGCATAAACTGATTCAAAGTTGGACCGGTTGAATGTCCAGCCTCTTTGAAAAGCTATTTCATCTAATGTAATAAATCCAATGTTATGTTTAGTCTGAGCGTATTTAGCTCCCGGATTGCCTAACCCTATTATTAATTTCATATTATAGAAACTCCTTAACGTTTTGTACATGCAAAAAAAGCTGAACGAAACTGTCGTTCAGTTTTTTTATTTATTCTATTGTACCATATTTGGAAGTCACTTTTCCCTCCGGTGATCGATCAGGTTTTTTTAATGAATGTATCCTGACATTTAGGGCAAGTCACCCGCAGTTTCTTCCTTCCTCTCGGGAGACGGATCTGCTGTCTACAGTTAGGACATTTAACGATTTTATACGCTTTTCGCTGAGCCCACCTGTTTCTTAGTTTCCTTGTTTTCAGCTGAACGGTCTGCTTGACAGATAAATATTTCTGAAGTTCTCTATAGCGGTTTGCCTTATCTCTGGAGAGGATCCTGAGCGCACCATAGGCGAGCAGAGCAATTCCAGCAGCTGAGACCCAGATGCCCCCAATAAAGTTAGCCAGGATACCGAAAACCAGGCCGGCAGCCATCAGCACTTTTGATAACTCATCAAAGCCATACCGACCTGACATATAAAACAGAATTTTCTGAAGCCATTGCATATTAGTCATTCCTTTAATTTGCTGTTATTTTATCAATTATACTATAGGAGTTTTAAGATTATATGAAGATTCTCAGCAAAAAAACAGAGGCTCCCCTCGCTCACGAGAAACCTCTGGTCTGTATTATTTAAAATTATTCACCGGGAGCTAAGATGATGATGTTTTCGAATCTAACGAACTCTTCGACGTCACCTTCATCGCCTACTTCATACAATTCTTCTTCAGATACACCGACTTGGTATTCCTGATCAGAATCTGTAGCTTCAACTGTAAAGCTGAATGCTCCATCTTCGACTGCAGGTGTTTCTACTACTTCCCCGTCCTGAAGAACGTAGGCATAGACGTCTCCTTCTCCAACAGCTGAACCGTTAACTGTAGCTTCTCCGTCTTCAGGTGTGAATACATATCCTTCCTGAGACCAAGTTCCACCAACGATTTCCAGCTCGATAGATGCAGTGTAACCTAGATCGCTTCCGATTCCGTCAATGATATCGTGAGCACTTTCACCGTTTCCGGCATCCTCATCAGTTTCGTCTTCTGGAGTTTCTTCTACATCTTCAACCTCAGCATCGTCTTCTACTTCTTCTTCTTCGACGTCTGGTGTCGGGCTTGGATCTCCATCTGTATCACACGCAGCTAGTGCAAGTGTAGATACTGCCAGCAAACCTAATAGTTTTTTATAACTCATTTTGTACATTCCCTCCTAATATCTTACATCTCTTTTATATAAGAGATAAATGGGATAGAACTATCTTTATAATTTCGCTCGTCGCTATCATAACACAATAAAAAACATATGACAATTTTTATACATATATTTGTCAACAAATTTTTAATGTTCTCTAAACCTCCAGAACATGCAGTTGACTTAACTGTCCGCCCTCCTTATTATATAAGAGCTGTACCGTGCATTCATGATTAAAAGCTCCCGCCCGCATCCAGCAAAATGACTATACCAATCAGAAAAAATAATCAGTAAAAATGGTTGACTTTTAACATATTTGCTTTTAATATTATTATGCTTGCATAAGCAACTACTACACCACAACACAACTAACAACTATACCACTTCAGTTAAGTGGGCTAAAACATTTAATCTATAAGAAAGCAGGGATACACATGTGTGGAATCGTTGGATACATTGGATCGAAAGACGCTAAAGAAGTATTATTACACGGACTTGAAAAACTGGAATACCGGGGCTATGACTCTGCCGGGATTTATGTCATCAGAGAACAGAATGACGGCCATTTATTTAAAGAAAAGGGCCGTATTGCAGCCTTACGAGATACAGTCGACGGATCGGTCGAAGCTAATGCTGGAATCGGACATACCCGCTGGGCTACTCATGGTGAACCTAGTGTACGCAACGCCCATCCTCATCAGTCAACTAGCGGTCGCTATACCATTGTACATAATGGTGTAATCGAAAATTATCAGGAAGTAAAAGATGCTTATCTTGAAGATGTTGAACTGGTCAGCGAAACTGACACGGAAATCATTGTTCAGCTGATAGCCTGGTTTGCAGAAAACGAAGGTCTGGATACACTTGATGCCTTCAAAAAAACCATCGTGACCCTTGAAGGTTCATACGCTATTGCTCTGATCGACAAGGAAGATCCAGATGTTATCTATGCCGCTAAAAACAAGAGTCCTCTGCTTCTAGGTAAAGGAGACGGCTTCAATGTTATCTGTAGTGATGCCATGGCTATGATCAAGGAAACGAATCAGTTCGTAGAATTAATGGACAAAGAAGTTGCAGTCGTGACTAAAGACAGTCTGTCCATCGAGAACTTCAGCGGCGATATTATTGAAAGAAACCACTATATCGCAGAACTGGATTCCAATGACCTTGAAAAAGGCACCTATCCTTACTATATGCTTAAAGAAATCGACGAGCAGCCAGCCGTTATGCGTAAGCTCGTTCTGAAATATCAGGATGAGGAAGGCAAGTTGTCCATCGATCCTGAAATCGTCAGCACTATGATGGACTCTGACCGCATTTATATTATCGCGGCCGGAACAAGTTATCATGCCGGTCTAGTTGGCAAAAAACTTCTGGAAGAGATGACGAATATTCCAACAGAAGTGCATGTATCAAGTGAATTCGGCTATCATACGCCTCTGCTTCCTGAAAAACCATTTTTCATCTTCATCTCTCAAAGTGGGGAAACGGCAGACAGCCGTCAGGTACTGGTCAAAATGAACGAACTGGGTCATCCGTCTCTTACTGTGACAAACGTGGCCGGTTCAACATTATCCAGAGAATCCAACTTCACCCTGCTTCTGAATGCAGGTCCGGAAATTGCTGTAGCTTCTACAAAAGCCTACACGGCTCAGATTGCTGTTCTGGCTATTTTATCTGAAGTGGTCGGTATGGAAAAAGGTCTGATCGATGAGCCGACAATGATTCACGATCTTGGTATAGTTGCAAATGCTATGCAGACGCTCGTTGATGAAAAAGACGTGATCGAAGAGCTTGCATCTGAATACTTGAGCATCACACGCAATGCGTTCTACATTGGCCGTGGCATGGACTATCATGTCGCTCTCGAAGCTGCACTTAAGCTGAAAGAGATTTCCTATATCCAGACAGAAGGATTCGCTGCAGGTGAACTGAAACATGGAACGATCGCTCTGATTGAGAAAGGTACACCAGTCATTGCGATCGTGACTGAACAGGCTGTAGCCGGACATACCCGCGGCAACCTTCAGGAAACACGTGCACGTGGCGCTCATACTATGGTCATTTCAATGGATGGACTGGACCGCCCGGGTGACCACATCGTGATTCCTAAAGTCAATCCACTGCTGTCAGCTTTAGTCAGCGTCATCCCGACTCAGCTGCTTTCATACTACTGCAGCCTGCATCGTGGGAATGATGTAGACAAGCCTCGTAACCTGGCTAAGTCAGTAACTGTAGAATAATCATACTGATAGTGATATTAGACTACTAAACCCCCGGTGGGGCGTCTGACAGACGGCCCACCGGGGGTTTTTCATTTAATCCTCCTCTTTGCTGGCTGTGGATAACATGTGGATAACTTCAAAATTTGTTTATTTCATTAGTCGTTCCTGCGTCAACTTAAGTAAAAAACGAGTCCTTTTAAGGTCGGACAGACTTTTCTAAATCTGCCTTCTCTTATAAGGATCCCGCTTTTGTATGCTATTATCTTATTTTGTCAGAGCTGTCCATGATTCATGCATCCGGTCAAGCATGGCAATAAGTCGCTCGCCGACTTCCTTGTAGGAATCTGTGTCCAGATTGGCGAGTGACACCCGGACTGTCCACTTGCTTGAGCCGAACGCTTCTGATTTAAGCAGCATCAGGCGCTCTTCCTCAGCCAGTTTCGTAACGATATCCGTCATCGTCCAGCTGGACTGGATATACTCTTTAAAGTCTGATCCATACCGTTTATTAAGCAGCCATTCAAAGTCTATTTCACAGTAGTAAGCTGTATTATATTCTTCGACCGGCATCATCAGTCCCAGAGAGTTATACAGCAGCTGCCCCCTCTTCTGACAGATCTGAATGACCTCCTGTTTGTACTGGTCTTCAGTGTCAAGCAAAGCATAGAGACTGAACAGCGTCATCATGACCTGCTGTGGTGCAGACAGGCCAGCTGCATGGTTCAGCGCTACTGACCGGCTGTCAGCCACCATTCTGTCAATGAAGGAAATCCCTCTTGGGTCTGACGTCAGTGTGCCGTACCGCTCATCAAGCGCCACTTTCTTCTCCTCAGGAAGCTCTTCTAATCTTCTATCAAACACATTATCTTTTGCCAGGGCGATCGTTCCGATTCTCCATCCCGTCGCACCAAAGTATTTAGAGTAAGAATAAATGCAGGCAGTATTGTAAGGAATAGCTGTAAACAGCGATGTGAATGATTCAAGGAAGGTGCCATACACATCGTCAGATAATATCATCAAATCAGGATTATCCTTTTCAACAATGTCTTTCAGCTGTTCAATCGAATCACCGTATATCGCATTCGCTGTCGGATTACTTGGATTCACTACAAAAACTGCTTTAATGTCCGTATTCCTTAATTTTTTCAGTTCGTGTTCACTGAACTGATGACTAGTCTGTCCATCGATTGTCATGATTTCAGACCTAATATATTCTACATCGAATTCATATTCCGGCAGTTCAGGAATTTCCATGTAAGGCGCAAAGGTTGGGATCATCAGAGCAATCTTATCTTTGGGCTCAAGCAGGTGGTTGTTCACTAAAGACTTAAAGGTATAGACGATTCCAGCTGTTCCTCCTTCGACCGCAAAAATATCGAAGGGTTCCGTCTCACCTGAGAACAATTCATGGTGAAGATACTGCTTGATCGGCTGTTCACACGCTGTCAGCACGCGCTCAGGATAGGGATAGTTATCCCCAATTGTATAGTCGAGCATTTTCGTCAGCCACTGTTCTCTCGGCATGCCCAGCAGATGAGCAGCGTTTCCCCAGATGTTTCTGAGCATGTCAGCTCCATCCGATTCTTTTTCATTCAGGAAGGATTCGAATCGCTCCGTTCGTCCGCCTTCTTCTTTGATCATAGTGCCCAGACTTTCTTTTTCACTTATGACCGTTTCTTTTACTGCAAATTCGCCTAGAAGAAAATACGCTTCTCGGGGAATAGGGGCTGTCCAGTTCGGATTCCCTCGTCCGGCATTCAACCATTCTTTGGTCACATCTTGTGACCCCATACGATTTTCCAGATACAGCGACAACTCAAACGGACTTAAACTTTCTAAATCTTGCTTCAAAATTCCACTCCTATTATTATTTATTTCAATTACTTGTTAGACCTCTTAACCGTTAATGAGTATAACAAAGAAACCGGCAGCCCTGTAGTTATATGGAATCTATTTAATAGAGTCTCATAATCTTTTAACTTTCTCCTTATATATTTGATATGACCGGATGACTGGTCACTTGCGCCTGTCCACACAAAAAGAGAACTTCCTTGACGAAAGTCCTCCTTCATTATTATTTACTTCATCCAGTTACTGATTTCATTCAGTCGCTCGATTCTAAGGTTTGGCAGGCCGGCACGTGACAGTCCATGACTCGATTTAGGGAAGAGAACAAGTTTGGTCCTGACTCCCTGTTTCTTCATAGCTGTATACATCTGCTCACCTTGTTCCTGCGGGCATCTCAAGTCTTCCTGTCCGTGGATGACCAGCAGAGGTGTCTTGATATTCTTAGTATAGGCTAACGGAGACATTTTCCACAGGTCTTCCATTTGAGAGACGTCTCTTTTCAACTGGAATTCTACGAAGAACGCGCCCACATCACTGGTCCCGTAGAAGCTGACCCAGTTTGATATGCATCGCTGCGTTACAGCAGCCTTGAAACGGTCAGTGTGTCCGACGATCCAGTTTGTCATAAATCCACCGTAACTTCCACCTGCAACATATACATTCGACTGATCGATCTCCGGGTGCTGTTCCAAAACATAATCCGTACCTAGCATCAGATCCTCATAGTCCTTGTTTCCGTAATCGCCGAGAATGGACGCAACAAAATCCTGTCCGTAGCCGTTTCCTCCACGAGGATTCAGAAGGATTACACCGTATCCTTCTGCTGAGAGCTTCTGCATCTCATGGAAGAACGTTTCTCCGTAACACACCTGAGGGCCCCCATGGATATAGAGAACAGCTGGATGGTTTTCACTCTTGTCCACAGGTGGAACGTACCATCCCTGGATATCCCAGTCGTCTGCTCCTTTGTACCAGAATCTTTCCACAGGCGTGATTTGATGCGTGTCTTCAAACGCAGCGTTCGGATTATACAGATCCGTTACTTCTCCGGTTTCGACATCAATCAGCCCGAGAACGCTTGGTGTCGTCAAGTCAGAATAGGAAACTGCAAAAGTAGAGGCGTCCACAGGATCTCCATCTGTAATATGGAACGGCTTGTCCACCAGACATTTACTGCCGGCAGTTTTGTCTCCTTTGTACAGTTTCAGCTTGCCATGTTCGGTAACTGGATAGACAAAAGAGTCATCGTCCAGCCACTTGATCGGAAATCCCTTGGTTTTCTGCTGGAAGTCTCCGATGATCAGATCACCAACGTATTTATCCTCAACTGACAGTGACTCGAAAGTATGGTTTGCTCTGTCCCAGCCGTAAATTTTATCGAGGGTTACAAAAGCATGAGAAAAATCATTTCCAGTAAATAGGAAGTAGTTTTCCGACTCGTTTACAGCTTCAAATGAAAAGCTGCCTTCCGGTATATTTTCAGTGACGAGACGGGCTGTCTCCGAGGCAATGTCGTATTCGTAGACGCTTGCTCCGTAGACCCATTCATCATCTAGATTCAGCTTATCCACATAGAGCAGAAAAGATTCGTCTTTAGAAACATATTGAAGTCTGAAAGGACGGTCTTTCTCAAGAATTAGCGTCGATTCCTTTTTGGCCACACTGATTTTCTTAACTTGCTGCAGACAATTTTTTTCAGTAATCCCCTGACCATCCATTTTGTACTGCAGTTTAGTAATCGTCACTGGCTTGACTTTGTCATCGGACTTGCTGTCATTCTCTGCTTTTTCCTTATCCTGGTCGGGATCGACAGTCGTCTGATAATAGAGTGACCCACTGTTGCTTGTCCATTCAAATGAACTGACGCCTTGTTCCTCATCAGTCAGAGCAAAGGCAGTTCCACCTCTCAAAGGCATCAAGTAAATCTGAGGCTTCTCGCCTTTTTTACCGGCCAGAAAACTGATCCATTCCTTGTTCGGAGAGATTTTGATTTGGGAAGGATTCAACTCTTCATCGATCCACATGATCCGTTCCTTCGATTTCTGATCGATGCTCCATAAAGACGTCAGGTAAGTATTTTTTTCTTTGTCTGTTCGGGTTTCCAGGTAAAAGATACGGTCATCCAGAACAATCGGCTGTGATACATTCTTCAAGTCAAACAGGCTTTCACTCGTTATGTGCTTCATTCCTCTAAAACTCCTCTTCTGCTTATCATCTTAAATACTCTTTAAATTTCTTTCATCATTTTCTCATTTATGTCAGGGTCCGTCAATGTACAAAATTTTCATATTGTACAGTAAGCTTCTTATTAGTTTTGACGATTAGCTATGTTATACTAAGAGTGTAAAAAAAGGGAAAGGAATGATCATATGAACGACAGAAAAAAACAGCAGAAAATCATTCTCATAGGTGATGGAGCTGTCGGTTCAAGTTATGCCTACTCACTGATCAATCAGAATATCGGGCAGGAGCTTGGCATCATTGATGTCAATACAGAAAAGGCAGAAGGAGATGTAATGGACCTGAACAGTGCCTTGGCCTTCACTGCACCTAAGAAGATATATGTGGCTGATTATGCGGACTGCCATGATGCTGATCTGGTCGTCTATACTGCCGGAGCTTCTCAGAAACCCGGAGAGACCCGACTGGATCTGACCGAAAAGAACCTTCGCATTACTAAGGATGTCGTGGAGAAAGTAATGGCCAGCGGATTCAATGGCATCTTCCTGGTTGCGACCAATCCAGTGGATATCCTGACCTATGCTGTATACAAGTTGTCCGGCCTCCCTTCTCATCAGGTAATCGGATCTGGAACGTCGCTTGACAGCGCACGATTCCGTCAGGCAGTTGCCAATCTGCTGGATGTGGATGTCCGGAATGTTCACGGCTACATCATCGGTGAACACGGAGATACTGAATTCCCCGTCTGGTCACATGCTAACGTTGCCGGCCTTCAGATCAATGAGTGGCTGAACAATAACCCGGATACAGATGAACAGGCCCTCGTTGAGATTTTCTTCTCCGTGCGAGACGCCGCTTATGAAATCATCAAGCGTAAAGGTGCGACATTTTACGGTATCGGAGTATCGCTGGCCCGTATCACCCGGGCCATTCTGAACAATGAACATGCTGTCCTGCCTCTGTCAGTTTACCTTGAAGGAGAGTACGGACAGAATGATATCTACATCGGCTCCCCCGCCATCATCAATCAGAGAGGGATCGAAAAAATCGTCGAGATTCCACTTAATGATTCCGAAAAGGAGAAAATGACTCATTCAGCAGATACCATCAGAAATCACCTGAAAGAAGTCCTGGATAAAAATCCGGATTTAGGTTTCACGATCTCTGACTGATATTTTGCATCTTCAAGTGATCTACAATATAAAACAGGGACCGTCAGCCGATTTATACCAGCTGACGGTCCCTGTTTTATATTGAAAAGAACAGCCGCCACCGGACGTTTTCTCTGCCCCCTTATTACAAGAGTTTAGAGAAAAACATTCAGGTTTCGGCTGTTTTATTACATTGGTATGATTATGTCATCTTCTTCGTGAATTTCCTGTCCATCCTGATTCTCTGCATGAATCTCGATTATGAGCTGATGAGGCAGGACAACAACTGTTTCGCCAGGCTGACTGATCCAGCCTCTTCTCACTCCGAGCTGATCCGGACTGTTGTCTTCACGGTTGCGAATACGCGTGCCGTCCACTTCAATGATATTGTACTGCCCGTCACGAGGTTCGAGCCTGAATTCCTCTTGTGGTGTTTCCTCGCTCAGTTCCACACGGTACACTTCTTCTCCAGATATTTTAACTGTAGCAATGATCCGGGCGTCCTCATCGATGCTGCTCAGCTGGTAGCCGTATACAATATGCGGGATGAAGGATGCGACCAGAAGAATGATGATAATGGCGACATCCATCGGTTTCATCTTTCTCAAATGGAAAAGAACCTTATCTATCACCTGACCGCCTCCTTTCCTTTAATAAAGACGCAGGCTTTTAAACATCAGATACTTATCCTTTAAACTGCTTCTCAAACAATGGGGATACTGAACGGTTTTCATGGATCCGCTTGATAGCATGACCCATCAGTTCACCTACGCTGACTTGAACGACTTTATCAATTTTCTTGTCCTCTGGAAGCATGATGGAATCCGTGACCACCATATTTCTGATTGGGGAATCAGCCAGACGTTCCATAGCAGGTCCGGAAAATACCGGGTGAGTCCCACAGGCATAGACTTCTTTTGCTCCTTTTTCAATCAGAGCATCTGCCGCAAGGGTAATCGTTCCCGCTGTATCGATCAGGTCATCGATCAGTACGGCTGTTTTCCCTTCAACATTACCGACAATATTCATGACTTCTGCTACATTGGCTTTCGGACGGCGTTTATCAATGATGGCAATAGGTGACTTCAGGAACTCTGCCAACTTTCTGGCACGAGTCACTCCTCCGTGATCAGGAGAGACCACGACTGTGTTTTCTCCTCCAAGATTTCTGTCGATGAACCAGTTTGCCAGAAGTGACGCACCAAGTAGATGATCAACTGGGATATCGAAGAAGCCTTGAATCTGAGAAGCATGAAGGTCCAAAGTCAGCATACGGTCAGCCCCTGCCTGAGTGATCATATTCGCGACCAGTTTCGCCGTGATAGGTTCTCTCGAACGAGCCTTACGGTCCTGTCTCGCATAGCCGTAATAAGGCATGACAATGTTGATCGTCTTGGCACTTGCACGTTTCAATGCATCGATCATAATGAGCACTTCCATCAAGTGATCATTAGTCGGCGCAGAAGTTGACTGCACAACATAGACATGGTCCCCACGAATACTTTCTTCAATGTTGATACGGATTTCCCCATCACTGAACTTGTTGACGGATACTTTTCCTAATTCTACTCCTACATCCTTCGCAATCTTTTCTGCTAATGGCTTGTTGGAACTCAATGCAAAAATCTTCAGTTTTGGATCAGAATAATGTTCGGACATGTCGGCCTCCATAAATTTTATCTCATTGTTTTTACTACTATAAGTGTATGCCTAAGCACTGAATAAATCAACTGTATAAGGGCGTGAAAGCCCTGTTTTGAAGAGTTTTCTAATTTTTATGAGGCATTTTCTTAAAATAGCCCTCTTTATTTACTTGACGGGCACGAGCAATCGCCATCGCTTCTTCAGGAACATCATCAGTAATCGTAGATCCGGCTGCCACGTAGGTATTTGCATCAATTTTAACGGGTGCGATCAGGTTCGTATTGCAGCCAATAAAGGAATTATCTCCGACTTCGATGTGGTGTTTCTTTTCACCATCGTAATTGACGAATACCGTTCCGCATCCCAGATTGATATTTTCTCCTAGCGTTGCATCACCAACATAAGTCAGGTGGCCGACTTTCGTGTTTCTTCCAAGAGTCGCTTTTTTAACTTCTACAAAGTTTCCGATGTGTGCATGTTCTTTCACGACGGATTCTGGTCTCAGGTGACTGTTAGGTCCGATGTTACTCTCATTTTCCATTATTGATGATTCAATCATCGAGCTCTTCACATGAACACCGTTGCCGATCTGGCTGTCTTCGATAATCGAATGCGCTCCGATGATACAGTCCTCACCAATGGAAGTTTGTCCTTTAAGATAGACGCCGGGTTCTACAAGCGTGTCCTGACCGATCACCACATCACTTTCAATATAAGTCTGCTCAGGATCGATAAAAGTTACACCATTACGCATATGCTGCTCATTGATACGTTTCTTCATCAGCTTACTGGCCTGAGCTAATGCCACGCGGTCATTGACTCCCAGAGCGTCTTCCTTGTTCTCAAGCTGGAATGCAGAAATAAGCTCATTCTGTTTTTTTAGGATTTCCATAACATCCGGCAGATAATATTCACCTTGGGAGTTATTGTTGTCCACTTTTTCAAGTGCAGCGAATAATGCCTTGTTGTCGAAACAGTAGGTCCCAGTATTGATTTCCTGGACTGCCTGTTCTGCTTGAGATGCATCTTTCTGTTCAACGATTTTAGTGACTGATCCATCTTCAGATCTGATTACGCGACCATAGCCAAACGGATTATCCGCGTGAGCAGTAAGGACGGTAGCCTTCGCATTCACTTCTTCATGATGAGCCATCAGCCCTTCAAGTGTCTCCTTAGTTAGAAGAGGTGTATCTCCACAGATAACCAGTGTGGTCCCTTCCTCGCTTTTCAGGATCGATGCAGCCTGTTCGACCGCATGAGCTGTTCCCAGCTGTTCTTCCTGGAGGACATAGTCACTCTTATCGCCTAGATACTCCTGAACGGTTTCAGCACCGACACCTGTAACTGTGACGATTTTATCCATTCGAGCGCCAAGTGCCTGATCGACAACATGTCCGACCATAGGTTTCCCCATTACCGGGTGCATCACCTTGTAAAGTTTGGATTTCATTCGAGTTCCCTGTCCAGCTGCAAGCACTACTGCAAATCGTTTAGTCATTAGTTTCTCCTCATCATTTCTATTTATAGTTCCCTTACCCTTGCTTAATCAGCATGTCCAAAAGGGCATACAAAACCTCTTTACATCATACTTTATGACTAAGCTGTTTTCAAGTTTCATAAGGTGTATTGTTTGTCGTATTTATTACAGTTTCCTATAATTAAATTATATTATAAATGAGTGAACTAGAAAATAGATGGTTCTATTTCTGCCATCTTCAGGAAGGAAGCGTTTAATGAATAAAGATTTTACAGTCATAGGCAGCTATCCCACTGAAAGAGAAGCTGAACAGGTCGTTCGTCGCCTGATGGACGAAGGTACGGATAAAAAGGATATAACTATTTTTACCAACAAGGATAAAGGCAATCAGCTTCGAAACCCGGACAATGTCGATGTAGCCAATCCGGATGTCAACGGAACTGATAAAGATCATGACAACGAAAAGAGTTTCTGGGAATCACTGAAAGATGCTTTCTTAGTGAGAGATGATGAGTATTACAATGATTCAAATTATATACAGGAAGATGATACGCTCCACATGTATCGGGATGACTTGAAGAAAGGTCACCTGGTTGTCGCTATCGATCGTTCTGATAAAACAGATAATGTAGAAAATCCGACATCATCTTCCGCTACACATGCCGGAGATCCGGATCTTGAAACACTTGGAACAACAGCCGGTTTTCCTAATGAGGGAAGCGTTCAGGGAATGGGTGACGGCGGTCAGCCGCCGATGGAACCTAAAACGAATGACGGAACCCCTCCGGAACTGGAAGACACACACGGAGAAGCTGATGTGGATGATTCAACAGAAGACCGTCTTCGTCAGACACGCAAGGAAGACCTCGACACCTAGACTGAAAGATTTCTGAATAAGTAAAAAGCCTGCCGGAGATGGCAGGCTTTCCTTTTTGTCATTTATTTACTACTCAACTCGAGATAGTCCCTCAGTGGGCATTACTCACTGATTTTCCAGCCAACAATAGCTGCCATAGCTTACTCGATAGAGAAGTTTCCAGGAGATACTTCGATCGTGCGGTCCTGTGTGTTGACCTTATCAACTTTAATCAGTGAGGTGTAATCTTTCACTGAACGTTCCCCATTAAATATATTTTCAGCAATAACCGTTGCGCCAACTACTTCAGAATTGAATTCTTCGATCAGGCTGATCATGCCGTTGACCGTACCTCCGCCTTTCAGGAAGTCATCTACGATCAGCACCTTTGAACCCATGTCCAGACTTCTTCTGGACAGCTCCATTTTCTCCACTCTATCGGAAGATGAGCCGGACACATAGTTGATGCTGACTGTGGACCCTTCAGTCACTTTTGAGTCTCTTCTGACAATAACAAACGGAACATTCAGATAGAAGGCCACGGACTGAGCAATCGGCACACCCTTAGTCGCAACAGTCATCACGCTGTCCACGTCTTTATCCATATATCGGGAAGCAATAACTCGTCCAATGCCCCTCAGCCATTTTGGATCCCCCAGCATATCGGACAAATAGACATATCCACCGGGAAGCAGTCGCTTGGAATAATTCAGCTCTTCACACAAGTCGCGGATAAACAGTTCAACATCTTCTGCTTTCATCTTTGGAATATATTTGACTCCTCCAGCTGCTCCGGACAGAGTCTCAAGGAAGCCGATGCCTCTTTTGGCAAAGGTTTCTTTTACAATGGTAAGATCTTCACTGATACTTGATTTTGCAGACTCATACCGTTTTGAAAACAGAGTGAGTGGAATCAATGTGTGGGGATGTTCAATCAGATAATGTGTAATATCGATCAGTCGTTCGCTGCGTTTTACTTTCATTTTTACTTTCACCTCATTATGTAACGTACATTACAATCTATTACTGACCATTCTACCTCTTTTATTCGGAAATTCATAGGTTTTTTATTGCTTTAAATAATAAATGTTCGTCTATTGTGATTTCTTTTCGTCAGTACCAGTAATTTATTCTTGAAAAAAGAAAAGAGACCCGTCTGCCGAGGGTCTCTTCACGAATAATTTTATTTAGTTTCAATTTCAACAAGCAGATCATTAGACTGAATCTGATCGCCTTCTTTGACAAATAAGCGTTCAACTCGTCCAGCAATTGACGAACGGATCGTCGTTTCCATCTTCATTGCCTCAGTTATAACGATCGGTGCACCTTTTTCGACTTTGTCACCACGCTTGACCAGAACCTGAAGAACAGAACCGGGCATCGTCGCACCAATATGTCCTTTATTGGACGGTTCAGCTTTCTTGCGGACCGCTTTGGTCGTCGTTACACTCTTGTCCTGAATTTCGATCTGACGGCCCTGGCCGTTCAGTTCAAAGTAAAGGGTACGGTTACCTTCCAGATCAGGGTCACCAATCTGATTCAGCTTGATGATCAACGTTTTCCCTTTTTCAAGAGTCACTTCGATCTGCTCACCCATACGCATGCCGTAGAAGAAGGTCGGTGTATCAAACTTATTCACTTCTCCATACATATTATAGAAGAAGGTGTAATCCAGGAAGACCTGTGGATACATGATGTAACTGATGACCTCTTCCATACTCGGTTCTCTGTCCAGGTGTTCGCCGAGCTCAGCCTTGATCTTCTCAAAATCCATCGGCTCCTTGTATTCCCCTGGTCTTTTCTCAAGCGGTTTTTCTCCTTTTAGAACGATCTCCTGCAGACGTTTCGGGAATCCACCTTCGGGTCTGCCGAGCTCACCTTTAAAGAAGCTGACAACTGATTTAGGAAAATCGATGTCCTCTCCTTTATCGTAAATGTCCTGTTCGGTCAGGTCATTTTGAATCATGAACAGAGCCATGTCTCCTACTACTTTGGAAGACGGCGTAACTTTGACAATGTCCCCGAACATATGGTTCACGACAGTATAAGCGGCTTTGATATCATCCCAGCGATCCTCAAGGCCGACCCCTTTGGCCTGCTGTTTGAGGTTCGTGTACTGTCCACCCGGCATCTGGTGCGTATAGACTTCAGTAGACGCACCAGGCATGCCTTCTTCATAAACAGCATAGTATTTACGTGTATCTTCCCAGTATCGGTTCAACTGCTCTACATTCTGTATATTGAAATTAGGCGCATGGGATGTTCCTTCCAGTGCATAATACAGACTGCTCATGCTAGGCTGACTTGTTTTTCCACTTAATGCACTCTGAGCGACATCGACAACATCAACACCGGCACGGATCGCAGCACCATAGGTATAGACGCCATTTCCGCTCGTGTCATGCATATGCAGATGAATCGGTATCTTCACAGTGTTTTTCAGTTCGCCGATCAAACGATAGGCAGCATGCGGTTTAAGCAGTCCTGCCATATCTTTGATTGCAAGAATATGTGCGCCCATTGCTTCTAGCTCTCTTGCCATCCACTTATAGTAATCCATCGTATACTTGGTCTGAGACGGATCGTTCAAGTCACCCGTGTAGCAGATGGCCGCTTCTGCGATCTTATTCTCATCCCTAACAAACTGAATACTTTTCTCCATCTGAGGAAGCCAGTTCAGACTGTCAAATATTCTAAAGACATCGATTCCGTTAGCTGCTGCCAGACGGATAAATTCCTGAAGGACATTATCCGGCAGATTTTCATACCCAACGCCGTTCGATCCTCTGAAGAGCATCTGGAATAAAGTATTCGGCATTTTCTGACGGAGTTTTCTCAGACGCTCCCATGGGTCTTCGGTCAGGAAGCGGTAAGACACATCAAATGTGGCGCCTCCCCACATTTCCAGAGAGAAGAGTTCAGGTATCGCCTGCTCCGTCTGTTCAGCAATTGCCAGCATATCTTTCGAACGCATACGTGTTGCCAGCAGACTCTGGTGGGCATCTCTGAACGTCGTATCAGTCATCAGTACTGAGTTCTGTTCTTTAAGCCACTGGGCTACTGCTTCGGGACCATCTGAATCCAGAATATGTTTAGGATAGACAATATCTTCAGAAGGAAGGATCAGTTTCTCCGGCATTCTTGGTTTCTTGTAAGCTTTTTTCTCTACTTTTCCGATTCCCGGGAACCCATTGACCGTTACATTTCCGATATACTGTAGAGATTTATTCCCTCTGTCTCTCAGCTTTGAATACTCGAAAAGTTCCGGTGTTTCATCAATAAATCGTGTCGTCGCTTTCCCTGAAGAAAACTCAGGGTGCTTGAGTACGTTGATCAGGAAGGGAATATTAGTTTTTACGCCTCGAATTCTGAATTCGATCAGAGACCGTGTCATTTTCTGAACAGCTTTTTCATAGTCCATCGCCTGAACAGACAGTTTAACTAAAAGTGAATCGAAAAATGGAGTAACGACTGACCCCTGGAAGCCATTCCCTGCATCCAGTCGGATACCAAATCCACCCGGTGAGCGGTACGTATTGATTTTTCCAGTATCAGGAAGGAAATTATTTACTGGATCTTCAGTTGTGATCCGGCACTGAATAGCTGCACCGTTCAGTCGGATATCTTCCTGATGAGGCAGTCCGACTTCTTCAAACAGATTTTTTCCTTGAGCGATCAGAATCTGGCTCTGAACGATATCGATTCCGGTCACCATTTCAGTGATCGTATGCTCAACTTGTACACGGGGGTTTACTTCAATAAAGAAAAATTCGTCGTTTTCAAGCAGAAACTCTACTGTCCCTGCGTTGACATAGTCTACATGCTTCATGAGTTTGACCGCTGTTTGGCACAGTTCTTCTCTCACTGAAGGAGACAGGTCTACACATGGCGCTACTTCGACTACTTTCTGGTGACGTCTTTGAACAGAACAGTCTCGTTCATACAGGTGGACGATATTCCCATGACTGTCCCCGAGGATTTGAACTTCAATATGCTTGGGGTTGGAAATATAGCGTTCGACGTAAATATCGTCACGGCCAAACGCCGCTTTCGCTTCACTCCTTGCCCGCTCGAATCCTTCTTCAGCTTCGGCTTCGTTATGAGCTACACGCATACCGCGTCCACCGCCACCTAAAGCGGCTTTCATCATGATCGGATATCCGAATGTGCGTCCGAATGCCTTGACCTCTTCAACACTGTCGACCGGCCCGTCTGTTCCTGGAATAGTAGGAATACCTGCTTCTTTGGCTACTTCCTTAGCTTTCAGTTTATCTCCAAACACATCCAGATGACGCGTTTCCGGTCCGATGAAAATGATCCCTTCCTCTTCACAGCGTTCTGCAAAGTCCAGATTTTCAGATAAGAACCCGTATCCAGGATGGATCGCTTCAGCACCCGAATCTTTAGCAATAGAAATAATGCTTTCAATGTCCAAGTATGCATCGATGGGCTTCTTTCCTTCTCCCACCAGATAAGCTTCATCTGCTTTAAACCGGTGAACGCTCGCTTCGTCCTCCTGAGCGTATATAGCAACCGTTGAAATCCTTAATTCATGCAGTGCTCTAAATATTCGGATAGCAATCTCGCCCCTGTTGGCAACCAATACTTTCTTCATTAAGTCTTCACCTCAACCTTATTTGATTTGATTATTTATCATTCTATTTTAACCTTACTCTCTATTTTACCAGAGATTGGCTTCATAAGAAAAAAATATTTTTCATTGTCTCAGAAATCAAAAAGGAATGCCATCGATAGGCACCCCTCTATACTGACATCTATAAAAAGCTTGTTCAGTAACTTACCACATTTATTCCTTTATCTTTTGCTCCAAAAGGGTAATCCTTTCCCTGATGAGGCAGAAGGAAAAAAGAGATATACCCTCTTTTCTAAACAGGTTAAGCAATACGATCAGAAACCTGCTGCCATTTTTCTTCTCCAATCGTCTGCTTCAAACCTAGTCCACATTAATATGTAATCAATCATTACCATTCTATCATTCATGCCCGACTGAATCTCAGACAGTTCGGATAATTTTATGACAACATTCGCACAAAGACCCTCAATCAAGGAAAAATCACCTGTCCTTGGTTGAGGGTCACTTTTTTATCTTGCAAATTAATCTGTATCGCCAGTTATATTTCTGCGACGGGTCAGTCGTTCATACTGGGAGGCCGAGAATAGTTTCTTTATAGCAGTGGTCAACCCAAAAATGAAAATAAATATCAGAGTGATCGATGCTCCTGGCGGTGTGCCGTATTGATACGAAGCAGTGAGACCACTCAGCATTCCGATAACTGCAATGACTATGCCGATGAGGATAACGCCATTAAAACTCTTGCTTAACCGCATGGAAATTGCGGCTGGGAGAATAATAATCGCCGACACTAGTAAGGCGCCTACAATTGGCATGATGACTGCTATCGTCACACCAGTCAGTACGTTGAACAGAATCGACATACGCTTAATCGGAAGGCCAGCTGTAAATGCCGTATCTTCATCGAACGTCAGAATATACATCGGTTTTCTGAAAATAATGTATAAGCTCCCGATCGCCAGGGTCAAGCCAAGCAGAAGCCAGATCTGCTGCTGGCTTATCGTAACGATGGAACCGAACAGGAACTGGTTGATATTCAGTGATGCACCGCCCTCGTTCAGACCTAGAAGAACCAGAGCGACTGCCATCCCTCCGGACATCAACATTGCTACTGATATTTCAGAATATGTCCGGTATATCATTCGAAGATACTCCAGTAAGATGGCTACGCCTATCACGACGATAATATTTGTCCAGGTCGGGTCAGTACCTAACAGCATACCAAGTGCCACCCCGGCAAGCGATACATGCGAGAGGGTATCCGCCATCAGAGACT
This sequence comes from Alkalibacterium thalassium, assembly GCF_900101165.1. Classification (GTDB taxonomy): domain Bacteria; phylum Bacillota; class Bacilli; order Lactobacillales; family Carnobacteriaceae_A; genus Alkalibacterium; species Alkalibacterium indicireducens. The sequence goes on from NZ_FNFK01000011.1 coordinate 34,561, forward strand.
GTCTTCTCAAAATCAGAAAAAGCCCCAGAACTGGCGCAATCAGTGAGATGAGGAATGATGCTTGGAAGGCTCTTTGCATGAATCCATAGAAAAACATCTCCAAGGGGAATCCTCCTTCCGTATCAGTTCGATATGTTTATTCGCGTATTGACGCAGCTCTTCATGATCATGCGTCACCATCAGTATGCCTTTTCCATGATCCTGACTGTTATGCTTAAGTAGGCGATAAAATTCTTCACGGGAATGGCTGTCCATACCTGTGGTCGGTTCATCCAGGACAAAGAGATCAGGGTCCGTTGCAAATACTCGGGCGATCGAAATACGCTGCTTCTGCCCCCCGGACAGTTCACCTATTTTCTTGTGACGCATATCCCACATACCAACGGATTCAAGAGATCGTCTGACATGTTCCTTATCTTCTTTATCCAGTTTTTTGAACCAGCGTCCTCTAGGATATCTCCCTGACTGAACGAGTTCCAGAACAGTACTTGGAAAGCCTGCGTTGAATGAAGAAACCTGCTGAGGAACATAGCCTACAACGAGTTTTTCATTCCACCTATTTGTTCTGGACAGAGTGACGTTTCCTTTCGACGGTTTAAGAAGTCCCAGGATATTCCGTAATAAAGTTGTTTTTGCTGCCCCGTTTTCACCAGTCAGCATGACAAAATCACCGGAGTTCACCTCAAAAGAGATATTTTCCAGGACGGGTTCATCTTCATAATGGAAAGCAAGGTCATCGACTGTAATATATTGCATAAATTATCGACCTTTCTTAGATAGATTCGCTCTTAAGTATAGCATTTTATCCAGCATTTTTCAGCTGAATCTGTTAAACAGAAGACGAGGTGTGCCGTTTTAAGCTGCGCACACCTCGTTAATTGATTTAGTTAATGGACTGTTTCAGTGCTTCGAGATTTTCTCTCATTGCTTCTACATATCCAAGACCTTCAGCTTGCAGTTCTTCTGACAAAGTTTCCAGATCATGCAGAACGGCTGTTTCTGTACCAGTCTCATTGGCTACTGTCTGGGCAATCGCCGAATTGGCACCCTGCTGATAGTAAATGACCGGCACGTCGTATTCATTCACCAGCTGGTTTATTTCAGCTATTCTTGAAGGACTCGGCTCCACTTCTGTAGAAAGCCCTCCGATTGCTATCTGATCCAGATCATACCTGGCTGCAAGATAGCCGAATGCCTGATGCTGAACAACAAAGGTTCTATTTTCCGCACCCTCGAAAGCTTCCAGATAATCTTCATGAAGTGCAGACAGTTCATTGATGAACTGGTCTGCGTTTTCCTGATAGCTCTCTGCATTCACCGGATCTGCTTCAATCAGTGCTTCCATGATAAGCAGGACCTGATCTTGTGCAAGGACAGGATCAAGCCAGATATGAGGATCTTCTTCTTTATGATCATCAATGTGTACATGAGCCACTTCTGATTGTGCGAGTTCATTTCCATCACCATCAGTTGCTACAGCCTGTACCAGAATATCTTCTCTTTCAATCTGGTATTCGAACCGGTCAGATGTCAGGTTATCGACCTGTTCCCATTGGCCTTCTTTTTCCATGACATACCATTGCCAGTCTTCTGCCTGTTCATATTGAGCCATTAAAGTGACGGTATCACCACTATGATAGTGGCCTGCCAGACCAATGATCTGAACATCCTCAGGAAGATTTGCCACTGGCTCAGCTGAAAAGTCTGTTTCATTTCCACTTGACGCCGGCGAGTCATAATGCCTTTCCGTTCCCAGAGCGTCAGCTGTTCGGACAACTTCCAGTTCTTCATTCTCAATTGAATTCAGCAGGCTGGGTACCCAGAACTCCATTTCCTCACTTGTATAGATGAACAGATCTGCATTATTGATTCCTGCAATATCCCGAGCACTTGGTTCATAACTGTGTGGATCTGCTCCTCCACCTACCATGAGAGAAATATCTGCATGCTCACCAGCCACCTGCTGAGTAAATTCATACACAGGATAAAAAGAAGTGACAATTGATAAGTTATCATCTGATGTTTGTTCAGAATTTTCTGGCGTACATGCACTTAAACCAAGAATTGCGAGAATAAGAGGCAGCAGCCCATACATTTTTTTATTAATCATCGTTAACTCCTTCAGATTGTAAATCGTAATCATTACGGTGAATAAAGTATCATGAGAATAGATACTCTGTCAAATTATAATTTCAGAAGAGAAGGCAGCCGACTATATCAGCTGCCTACATTTTCTATTTAATGATTGTCCACTTCAAGCTCAACAGCTTCAGATTGTGCATATGGTGCGTGTGCATCATCGTAAAGAACCGCCCTAACGTTTACTGTTGTTTCAGGTGCTTCCATAATCAAGTCTTGAGTATGCTGGCCGGAAATGATTTCCCATTCATCAGCATCATCTTCCCGGCTGTACCAGTGCCAGTCATCATAATCTGTCTCTTCTGACATGACAGCTGTCAGTTCAACTAGTTCTCCAGTGTGGTAATGATCCGCCACTCCTTCGATCGTGATCAGCTCTGCGACATCTGCATCAGCTTCATCATGATCATAATGTTCATCTTCGGCCTCTTCATCAAGATCAGCAGTGTCGTCCGCTTCTGTATCTTCATCGCTGTCTTCTTCTAGTGCAGCTTCGTCACCTGTTTCTTCACTTCCTTCTTCTTCAGCCATATCTGTCGTGTTATCTTCTATACCTTCATCTTCTGCTGTATCACAGGCAGCTAAGTATAAACTCATTAAAGCAACTCCAGAAAGTTTGATCCATTTATTCAACACAATTATTCCTCCTATATAAGTAAATCGTAATTGTTACGTTTTACATTTAACCATGTTCCGCAGATGATGTCAACCACTTTTTTTGTAAAAACTTTCGTTACACCTCGTAATGAGCAGCCAGACTACTAAGAATCACGGGAAAATAATGGTCAGGACTGGATCTTTGTCAGGCACAATAAAAGAGCTGCTCTTCTGTGCAGCTCTTAATTTAGTCATTCTAACTTTTCGGGTGTGAAAAAAAGAGTCTTGTCTGAACCGTTTTTCAACTAATCGTACGTACTAAGTACACTTCCTTGCAGAATCCCTTGAGCCCATTGACTATGCGACGGGCTTTGGAAAGATTTTGTGTCAGCCCATAAACAGTCGGCCCTGTTCCGCTCATCAAAGCGGTATCTGCACCGAAACTGCTCATTTTTTCTTTGATTTCCTTTACCATATGATTTTGTTCAACAGCTTTCTCTTCCAGTGCATTTCCAGTTGCTTTGATGATGCGCTTATAATCTGACTGTATCACGGCCTCTTTCATTTCATTCACGTCGAAAACAGGCAGATTAGCAACATCAAGATCTTTAAAAACAGTCCAGCTGGATATGCCTTTTGGCGGCTTGACTATAATGACCCAGGCATGAGGAAAAGAAGGAAGGGGTTCAACTTTTTCGCCTCGCCCAGTTACATAAGCGGTCTGGCCGTATACACAAAAAGGGACGTCCGACCCGATCTGTTCCCCCAGCTCAGCCAGCTCATCAAGAGTCAGGTTAAGTCTCCACAGGCGATTTAGGGCCCTTAAAGTAGCTGCCGCATCGGCACTACCTCCCCCTAGACCGGCTGCGATCGGGATATGCTTATCAATAAAGATATCTGCACCATATCTCACTCCATAAGTGCGTTTCAGAAGAAGCGCAGTCTTGTAGACAATATTCTTTTCATTAAGCGGCATAAATGAACTCGAAGAATCCAGAGTGACAGCTTCATCAGTCAATTTAAAAGTCAGCCTGTCCGCCAGATCTACGGGTGTCATCACCATTTCCATCTCATGAAAGCCATCCGGACGCCTGCTCAAGACATTTAAACAGACATTGATTTTAGCAGGGGCTTTTTCATATTCCTCCATTACATCCCTCCTCATGAAAAGTCTGATTCTATCTCTATTGTAGAACAGTTAGGCAATATTTTAAAAAGAAAAACCTTTATACTGAGGAAAACCCCTCATTCACGGACTGTTTTAGGGTATAAAAAAAGTAGTATAATGTGACATTATACTACGATCTGTAACTAGTTTAAGATAACTTCTCTTTCATCTTCAAATTCCAGTTCGACTGAATGTGTCAGTACGTCCGTGTAGCTATATGAGACGCGTTCAACGGCGTTCTCGTCCTGATCGAGTTCTACAACAAAAACCGCAGGGTACGTATCAGTTAAAATTCCTTTGCGTTCTGTCGTTTTCTTTCTTCCCGCCTGGGCAATCAGAGTAATTTCTTTTCCAATGTGACTGTCCAAGTTTTTCTTGATGCTAGCTAAAGTAGTTGGCATAATCGACTCTCCTCACAAAGTATTGACTATACTATAACACAAAAAGACGAAAATTGTAAGCCAACTTTAAAAATAAAGATAGGATTTCCTTAAATCATTAAAAATAAATGAGCCAAGAGAACCCTATAATAAAAGTTATTTCGTAGTTTCCATTAATACTTTAACTACAATTCCATGAGAACAGCACTGGTGAAACGTTCGGATTTACCGTTCCTTCTCCCTGTCCTGTAAAGAAAGGAGTCTGGAAAAGGCGCTGGACTTTTTCATCTGATATGCGAGGATCACCCCTGCAACGGTTCCAATCAGTGCGCTGATGAAGAACACCGGAACGAATCCAAATAAGGCAGCCTCCGCATCAAGAAAAAGTCTTGCCACCGGGTAACTCACCAGTGCACCAAAAATACCCGTACCGACCAGTTCTCCTGCTCCTAAAAGATAAAATTTCTTTCCTTTTCTGAAAAGATAGCCTGACAGAAACGCTCCAATCATGCTTCCTGGAAAAGCAAGCAGTGAACCTGTTCCTGTTATGTTTCTCAATACAGAAACACCAAATGCCTGCGCGAGACTGTACCAGGGCCCCAGAAGGAAGCTGACAATAATATTCATAAAATGCTGAAAAGGTGCAGCTCTGACGAATCCCAGCGGAATGATGATCAGACTTCCTCCAATATAACCGATTGCAATGGATAGGGCAGTAAAAACAAGGGCCAGTGTCCGTTTGTTCATTTTCATTCTTCCTTTCTTTGTCTGCAAAAAAACACTTCCCTTAACTGGATTCATCAAGGCGGAAGTTTAGAAAGGCAGCATGAATAAGCTGTGTGTCAGTATAGACACTGGACTGGGCCGCACTGGCCACAAGCCCCATATCTTTTATCATACTTCACCCATTCCCTCCGCTGGTATCATCCAGTTCAGGTAACGACAGACCAGTACGATCTGTTAGGGATAAGGCTTATTCGCCACTTTCAGAACTACTCACGGAATGCTATCCGCCAAGAACTCTCCCAGGGTCAACGTATTTAATTGTGTCGTGAGTTTTTCTTTGTTAAACGTACTATTTTTTATCCTCGAATACAAGATTCAAGTCAGACAACGCATTTGCCAGTCGGGCAAACTCGTCTATGTCGAGTGTTTCTCCTCTTCGCTTTGGATCGATTTCAGCCTGTTCGAGAGCCTTAGCAAGAATGTCTTTCGTATGTTCATCTTTTCCTAAAACACTTGTCAGATTGTTCCATAATGTTTTTCTTCTCTGCACAAACGCAGACCGGACCAATCTGAAGAACAAGGGCTCGTCTTTCAAATCGGTCAGCCTTGTCGATTTTTCAGTCAGCTTGATGATGGCCGACTCAACATTCGGCTGGGGCATGAAGACTGTTTTAGGGACCGTAAAGGCAATCTCTGCATCCATATAGTACTGCACGGCAATCGACAGCGATCCATAGGCTTTCGTACTCGGAGATGCCGATATGCGGCTGGCTACTTCTTTCTGCATCATCATAATCATACGGTCAATATGCATGCCTGCTTCCAGAAAACGCATAATGATCGGTGTTGTAATGTAATACGGGAGATTAGCCACGATAACGACTTCTTCTGCCTCGCTCAGATAGTCTGCTTCAAATGCCTTGAAATCCACTTTCAGGACATCAGAATGAATTATTTCGATATTCTTATAAGCAGACAAGGTATCATCAAGGACAGGAATCAGCCGGTCATCGATTTCAAAAGCTATGACTTTTTTTGCTTTCTTTGCAAGCTGTTCGGTCAGCGCTCCGATTCCCGGACCGACTTCGATCACCGTTGTTTTCTTTGTGACATTTCCAGCCTTGACAATTTTACCGAGGATATTCGTGTCCACAATAAAATTCTGCCCCAGGCTTTTTTTGGCGGACAGATCATATTTGCTTAGTATCTCTGCTGTTCTCACAGGCGTTGCTATTTCTCTATATTCAGTCATGAGATGATTCCTTTCTAATCTCTTCAAGTGCACCTGCTACCTCTTTTTCCGTAATCCCGAACATATTCAGCCGTTTTTCCAGCTGCTTTCCATTAGTATAGCCTATGCGCAGACGATTCCCCAGTTTTTCTCTCAGCAGGCGGGCATCGGATGTCCCGATCAGGTTGTGTCTGATCAGGAAAGACTTTGTTACGGTTGGAGCATTATCAATTCTTTCTTCTACTACCTTGTCCAGAGCCTCTCTTATGGCGGTTACGGAAGCGTGTTCGATCCCTATGCTTTCACGGGACTTTCCCTGCTTTCTTGCTTCGTCTCTTGTCAGAAAGGCGTGCTTGACTCCAGGGATCCGTTGAGAAATAATTTTCCTTATCTGTTCACCAGGACCGTCCGGGTCGGTAAAGACGATGACCCCACGCGTTTCGTGCGCATGCTCGATCTGAGCAAGGGTCAAGTCGTTGATTGCCGATCCGTTGGTTTCGATCGTGTCACAATCAACGGCCATTTTCAGGCGTTTTGTATCATCTCTGCCCTCTACAACTATAATTTCTTTTAGTTTTTTCACTCGATTACCCCTTCAGTTTGAATAAATCACGTGCATTCTCAGTGGTCAGTCGAGCAACTTCTTCGAAGGGCATCTGTCTAAGTGAGGCAATTTCTTCTGCTAGATACCGGACATAAGCCGGTTCATTCCGCTTGCCTCTGTTTGGCATCGGAGCAAGATAAGGGGCGTCCGTTTCAATAAGCAGCTTGTCTGCCGGGACTTGTTTCGCAACCTCTTTGACTTCCGGGGCATTCTTAAATGTAACGACTCCACTCAAAGAGATGTGCATACCGATATCAATAAATTTTTCCATCCAGTAGGTATCCAGATTGAAGCTATGCATAATTCCGCCAGTATCCCCGGCATGCTCGTCTTTTAGCACCTTATACGTATCTTCAGTCGCTTCACGGTTATGGATACTGATCGGCAGCCCAAACTCTTTTGCTACACGGATCTGACGACGGAATACATCCTGCTGAACGGATTTGGGAGCAGTATCCCAGTAGTAATCCAGACCCATTTCTCCCATGGCTACAACGGTCTCATCCGACAGTCTGTCGATCAGATATGCTTCGACTTCATCAGAGTATGTTCCAGCTTCAGTAGGGTGCCAGCCAATAATGGCATAAAGCCTATCATGCCTATGAGTCAGTTCCAAGGCTTTGTCGATCGTCGGGTAATCGAATCCGACAATCGCCATTTGGTCTACTCCGTTTTCATTGGCCCTTCTTATTATCTCGTTCTCTTCACCTTTAAACTTATCTACATTAATGTGTGTATGTGTATCAAATAACATCTCATTTATCCTTCCTGTCTGCTTATTTGTCCGTCATCCTGTTCAGAATACAACATCCTCAAAAAAATTCCAATAAAGCCGGCCTCATTGCTCACCGCTTTACTGGAATTTTTAACTGTCAGGTCAGGCTACGACAGACCCGTTGGGCATATGAGCCGGAGCTTCAACAACAGTCAGGTTGCCTTTGGAATCTTCAGCTGACAGGATCATGCCCTGGCTGATTTCTCCACGCATCTTTCGTGGTTTCAGGTTGGCTACGATCACAACTTTTTTACCAATCAGCTTGTCCGGTTCAGGATAAAACTCAGCAATGCCCGACAGAATCTGACGGTGTCCGCCTTCATCTCCAGCATCCAGTCTGAACTTCAGCAGCTTGTCAGCATTTTCCACCTTGTCTACAGCAATGACTTCGGCTACTTTCAGCTCGACTTTATCGAAAATATCGTACTTGATTTCCTTCTCTTTAACAGAAGTCAGCTGGGTATTTTCCGGGTCAAATGCCTCATCTTCCTCAGTATCTACTGTAGCTTCCATCCAGCTTTTAATTTCTTCCACTTCACTCTCAACATCCAGGCGAGGGAAGATCGGTTCTCCTTTGGAAACAACCTGCCTTCCTTCAGGGAAGTGACCGAAATCCACTTTATCAAAAGCCAGGTCAGACTCGTCCAGTCCCAACTGTGTGGCAACAGATTTAGCTGTGTGCAGCAGGATCGGCTGAAGCAAAGTCGCCGTGACTCTTAAGCTTTCCGCCAGGTGAGTCATGACACTTTCAAGCTGATGTTTCTTTTCTTCATCCTTTGCCAGAACCCAGGGCTGAGTCTCATCAATATATTTGTTTGTACGGGAAACAAGTTTCCATACAGATTGCAAGGCTGAGCTGAACTGCATTTGATTCATGTTCAGGTCATACTCATTGACCGTCTCCAGTGCCTGCAGTCTCAATTCACCATCAAAGTCGGTAATATCGCCTTTGTAAGCAGGGATATGTCCATCAAAGTATTTATTCATCATGGCAATGGTCCGGTTGAGCAGATTACCCAGGTCATTTGCCAGATCGTAATTAATGCGGGATACAAAGTCTTCAGGAGTGAACACCCCGTCACTGCCGAACGTCACTTCTCTCATCAGATAGTAACGGACCGCATCGACGCCATAGCGCTCAACCAGTTTCTCCGGATAAATCACGTTTCCTTTGGACTTGGACATCTTGCCGTCTTTCATAAGAAGCCAGCCATGACCAAATACTTGTTTCGCCAGAGGAAGATCCAATGCCATCAGCAGAATCGGCCAGTAGATCGTATGAAATCGTACGATTTCCTTCCCGACCATATGCACGTCTGCAGGCCAATATTTTCTGAACAGTTCCGGCTGGTCATCAAATCCGCCTAATTCCGGGTCATAGCCCAGAGCTGTAATATAGTTGGTCAGCGCATCGATCCATACATAAATGACATGTTTAGGGTTCGAAGGAACAGGCACTCCCCAGTCGAAAGTCGTACGGGACACAGCCAGATCTTCAAGTCCCGGTTTGATGAAATTATTAATCATTTCCTTCTTACGTGATTCAGGTTGAATAAATTCAGGATGCTCCTCATAGTACTGAAGCAGACGGTCAGCATACTTGCTCATTCTGAAGAAGTAAGACTCTTCCTTGACCCATTCCACTTCATGACCACTCGGCGCAATGCCTCCAGTGACATTACCTTCAGCATCTTTAAAGACTTCCGTCAGCTGTGTTTCAGTGAAGAATTCTTCGTCAGAAACAGAGTACCAGCCAGCGTAGTCCCCAAGATAGATGTCCCCTTTTTCAAGAAGCTTCTCAAATATCTTTGCTACCACCGCTTTATGCTCAGGCTGTGTCGTACGGATAAACTGATCGTTTGAAATATCCAGTGTTTTCCACAGAGACTGGATGCTTTCTGCCATCTCGTCCACATACTCCTGTGGGGTCTGATTTCTCTCATTAGCTTTCTTTTCGATCTTCTGACCGTGTTCATCTGTTCCAGTCAGGTAATACGTGTCGAATCCTTTTAAACGTTTAAATCGGGCCAGCACATCACAGGCAATTGTTGTATAGGCATTACCTATATGAAGATTACCACTCGGGTAATAGATTGGTGTTGTTATATAAAAAGATTGTCGTTCAGACAAGTGAATGTCCTCCTTTAGATTTATCTTAGGCATCGTCAGGCCTCATGTATACTTGATTAGTATAGCACAGCTCATATCGCTCTAAAAGTTCAGGTTTAGATCAGACCCAAGTATTTTAATCCTTTAGCTATCCCATCCTGGTCGACTGGTGCTGTCACATGATCTGCGGCCTCTTTTATTTCATCCCAGCCGTTGCCCATCGCTACTCCTGTATTGACGTAGCCCAGCATTTCCTTGTCATTCGGACTGTCTCCGAAAGCATAGGTATCCTTCTGATCGAGGTTGAGCTTCTCCAGAAACTTCTGGATTCCTACAGCTTTGGAAATCCCTTCACTGATAATATCGACTGTGTAGTGATTGGAACGTGCAAAATGCAGCTCCGGAAACTCTTTACTGTAATGCTTCTCTTCATCCATGGATGTTTCTAAAATAACCTGATAGATCGGCTTACCTTCATATTCTTCTGGATTAGGCGGTTTTCTGATCAGACGCTTGAACAGAGACAGCTGAAGGTGTCCTGGTATGATCTTGCCCAGCCCTTTAAGAACTGTCCACACAGAACTTCTTTTAGCCAGAGAAACAATCGAGTTGCTGAAGATATCCTTCGCTCCACAGAGAATGATCCCGTTTTTGCGTTCCACTGCTTTCTCAGTCAGACGATCTACAGTCTCTTTCTGAATAGGATTATGAAAAATCACTTCCCCTTCATGCATGACAAGCTGACCGTTCATTGCAATATAGCTTTCGATGCCGAGCTCCAGTCTGATTTCTTCAATGAGAATCGGTGCCCGTCCTGTAGCAATCACTGGAATGACATCATTTTTCTTCAGCTGATCGATGGCTTTCTTTGCAGATTCAGGGATGGTATTACGTTTAGTCACTAATGTTCCGTCTATATCAAAAAATACGATTTTAGTCATCTGAGCCGTTCCCTTTCCTTTCAACTTCCTTATTATTGTATCACGTATTGCTTTGTGTATGTATGATTATGGAAAGAAAAAGCCATTCTTCTCTGGTCTATGCCCAGAAAGAAGAATGACTTCTTTTCTTTATATTTGTTTCATTCAGCTGACATCATCAGGATTTGCCCAGACGATTTCACTGATTGCTTCCATCAGGTCCGGATCGATATCCAGAGCAAGCAGTGCACTGATTACTCTCCCACTCGATTTACCTTTGACGATCGTACTGTAAATGTTCTCTTTCTCACTTGCTTCGATTTGAGCACGGTCCAGGAATCGGAAGAGTTCTCCGTGCATATCGTTTTTCTTAAGTTCCACTCCTTTAAAGTATAGAGTGTACTGAGCATCAGACGGCTGCTCAGGGATCACGATCTTAGTAACTTTTCCTTGTCGTGTCACCTCGGCCTCCACTTTATCATCATTGACATGGACTTCAGGCATTCGAGTGCATTTGAATCCTATCAGTGATATAGTGAACTGCCTGTTTTTCGGAAGGATATCAATATTCCCTTCAGGACTGCTGATCTGGAACATTGCCCACTCGTTTCCATTCTCTTTCCATTTCAGAGACATTTTAGTTGTAGCGGCTTCGCTTCCCTGACCTACTCCATCATCTTCATATAATGTGAAATTACCGTCTTCTCCGGCATAAACTCTGACTTCCATATTCTCAGGGTTGTCTATATGATTCTGATGACTCTGATCCATCGGAACAATTCCCCCAGCCTTCACAAATACAGGGAAAGTGGACATCGGTCTGAACACGTCAAGCATGCGGTCGCCCTCATAGCTGCGGTTGTTAAAGAAATCGTACCATTTTCCTTCAGGCAGCCAGACTTTCACTTTTCCTAACCGCAGATCATCTTTCGTGGGTGTCGTAATCGGCGCGACGATCATCTGAGTACCAAAGTAATACTGATTTGGTACATCATACGCTTCATCTTTCCAAGGATAGTGATAATACATCGGTCTGACCAGCGGAAAGTCATCAAGGTGATTCAATACATTCATAGTATACAGGTAAGGAACCAGACGATGGCGAAGCTGCATGAAATCTGTCACGATGCGTTCCGCTTTCTGTCCATATCTCCATGGCTCTTTCCCGCTGAATTCCCCGTTCTGACTATGCAGACGATTGATTGGGGAGAAGACGCCGAACTGGACCCATCTGACGAACAGATCATTGTCTTTGATTCCGCCCATATGCCCGCCGATATCATGGCTCCACCAGCTGTAGCCTACATTGGAAGCTGTTGCTGTAAAATAGGGCTGGAAGTGAAGAGAATCCCATGTTGCGGCAGTATCTCCTGAAAATCCGATTGGATAACGGTGTGAACCGAGACCTGCATACCTTGAGAAAATAAGCGGACGATTACCGTTTCGCCCATGATCAAGGAAGTGGTAGTGGTTGAGCATCCACAGTGGGTCCAGTCCTTCAACTTTTGTCACACTGCCTTGCTGCCAGTCGATCCACCAGAAATCTACCCCGATTTCTTCATGAGGATGGTGCAGATACTTGAAATAGGCATCTAGAAATTCAGGATCGGCGATATCGAACCGAATGGGTTCTTCCTCTTCAGCATTGACGCCGAGTTCCTTAGCCATTGGTTCATACATTTCTTCAAAGGGCTGGACGCCGTTGGCTGGGTGCAGATTAAGTGTTGTACGCATGCCATTATCCTTGAGCCAAGTCAGAAATTCTTCCGGATCGGGGAACAGTTCAGTATTCCAAGTGTAACCGGTCCATCCTGATCCGTATTCCGGTGGGATATCTGTCACATGCCAGTCCATATCGAGGACAGCCACTGAAAACGGGATTTGTCTTTCCTGAAATTCGAGCATAAGACGTTTGTACCCGTCTTGACTATATGGGTAATAACGGCTCCACCAGTTTCCTAATGCGTATCTCGGGAGGAGTGGCGTCTTTCCTGTCAGATAATGATAGTCCTTCAGGGCACCTAGGTAATCCCGACCATAGCCTAGGAAATACATGTCAGTCACATTCTTCGGACGCTTCTCTACCCAACCGTCTTCTGTCAGACGCATAGATGTACTGTCATCAAAAACTGAAAAACCGTCCTTGTTCATCAGTCCTTCTTCCAGTTCAATAGCTCCATCAGCGAAATCCAGGGTTCGTGCCGTCCCTTTCAGGGTATCCGGTTTATCTCCAAAATACCATGTACTGTGGTACAGACTGTAATTACCTATTGCTTCAATATTTAAATTATTTCGTGTAAAGCCACCCTCGGTCTTGTAAAACATCAGGTGAACATGTGAGGTGATGATTTCAATATATTCATCTGTTTCTTTTAAATTATATTCGGGCGTGTCAAAATCTCTGTTCAGGACTGTCTGAGTTGCCTCATCTTCAAAAATCCCTTCAGGGTGATGTTCTAATCGGATCATTGCAGGGGTAAGTACAGTAAACCGATAATTTTCCCAGGTCACAACGGACTCATCCGGTGCCAGGGGGTGTGTTTCCATTTTGAATGTTTCTGTTCTATTCTTTACCAAGCGCAGTCATCCTTTCCTCGTCTAACATAACTATATTTTAGCATACCAGAAATAATCTGCCAGTTTTAAGTGTTTTACATTTATTAATAAAAAGGTATAATCCTGTCTTTCGGATATGAGCTAAATGAGTATATTGACTATTCCCTTTATATCCTTTATACTGACCACTATAATATTTCAGCGATGAATAGGCACAGTAGTGCGTTCTGTTTCATAGTAATTTCAGAGAACGGGTGGCTGGTGAAAACCCGTATGAACGAACGACACGAATTACACCTAGGAGCACTCTCACTAGAGACGCATCCCGGCGTTATGGGAATGAGTGAAAGTAGGTTTTTCTACTTTAAACTGGGTGGTACCACGGCACTGTTCGTCCCGACAAGAAGCATAGGCTTTTTGTGGGGCTTTTTTTATATCTTTATTTAGCTGAGACTTGAATTTAAGGAGGCTGCTTATGTTCAAAACCCATGATTATTACGATATTCTTCATTTTGGGGTTTACTGCATCAGTATGGTACGTGAACGATATTGGCACTTATTCAGAGTACTGGATGACAGCTATGGCAGCACATCCATTTTCAACTGACACTATACATGGTGTTTCAATCATCTAGACCAATAGAATACATTATTAAAGGAGATTCAAAATGACTATACTAGACGAACTTGAATGGCGCGGAGCCATCAACCAGCAGACAGATGAAGAAGGGCTGAAATCCCTGACTGAAGAGAAAAGTATTGCCCTTTACTGCGGAATCGACCCGTCAGGTGACAGCATGCACGTCGGCCACCTGATCCCATTCATGATCCTTAAACGATTCCAGCTTGCCGGTCATAAACCGGTGATTCTGATTGGTGGAGGAACAGGGTCTATCGGAGATCCAAGCGGGCGTAATTCTGAACGTGTCCTTCAGACAATGGATAAAATCATGGATAATGCAGATAAGCTGAGTGCTCAGATGCGCAAGCTTTTCAAAGCAGGGTCAGAAGAGTCCGGTATTAAGCTGGTTAACAACTACGACTGGCTGAGCGGTCTGTCTTTCCTTGATTTCCTGCGCGACTTCGGAAAAGAATTCAATATCAATACGATGCTGGCCAAAGATGTCGTATCCAGCCGACTTGACACCGGTATCTCCTTTACAGAATTCAGCTACCAGATTATTCAGTCAGTCGACTTCCTACATCTATTCCAGAATGAGGACGTCCAGCTGCAGATCGGCGGATCCGACCAGTGGGGAAATATCACAGCTGGCCTTGACCTGATCCGTAAAAAGGAAGGTCCCGAGGCTAAGGCATTCGGCCTTACAATTCCACTATTACTGAAGGCTGACGGGACCAAATTCGGAAAATCTGCGGACGGAGCGATCTGGCTCGATCCGGAGAAAACCACCCCATACGAATTTTACCAGTTCTGGTTCAATCAGGATGACCGAGATGTTGTGAAATACCTGAAATACTTCACTTTCCTGACCAAGGATGAAATCGACGAACTGGCGGAGCAGGTGGAGACCGAGCCGCATAAACGTGCTGCTCAAAAAGCGCTGGCTGAAGAAATGACACGTTTTGTGCACAGTCAGGAGGCGCTGGATGAAGCAATCAGCATCTCACAGGCTCTCTTCTCAGGTGACATTCAGGACCTGACAGCCGATCAGATCGCTACGACATTTAAAGATGTCCCTTCATCTGAAGCTGCTAAGGGTGAACACAATCTTGTCGAACTGCTGGTTGACATTACAGGCATCGAGCCGTCACGACGCCAGGCTCGTGAAGATATAAAAAATGGAGCGATTCGTCTGAAAGGTACCCAGATACAAGACGTTGATTACGTTGTCAGCGAAAAAGACAGCTACGACAACCGCTTCATCATCGTCCGTAAAGGGAAGAAAAAATACTTCCTGATCAATCTCGTGTAATCTTTTATCTAAATATAAAGTCGCTGCTACTCAAAAAGGTAGCAGCGACTTTTTTTGTATGGGTACAGAGATTTGGGTCTTCTTTATTCTTACCCTCCCATAGTCAGTTTTGTACAGCTCAATTCTTTCAATCAAAAAAAGCCTCAGGCTCAGCTTAAGAAAGAGATCGTTCTCTTTACACGCTGAGCTTAAAGCTTATAATTTTAATATCTGGTTGATAATTAGTTGAACAGGCCTCTGATTGCTTCCCAGATTTGTCTGAAGAAGTTGCCGATCTGATCGACTAGTCCGCTGTCTTCTGCCTGCTGCCAAGCGTCTCCAAAACGATCACGCAAGTTACCGGACAACTGTTCCAGCTGTTGTCTGACTTGAGCCGAATCAATCGCCCCTGTCTGCTGATAGCGTTCAAAGAATGCCAAGAGTCGATCAATCTGATCCTGAGAAATCACAGATTGAAGATTATTGTTTTCCAATGCATCATTGATGATCTGTTCGATTTCTTCCCTCGTAGCCAGTTCATCCTGACGGTCCCGTAGTTCTGCCAGCTGCTGCTTGATTTCAACAATTGCCTGATCCAGACGGCTGGAGTCGAATTCCTCTTCATCCGCATTTTCCTGAGCAATCTGATTCGTCGTTTCCAGTTCCTCCTGTGCAACCTCCATACGGTCCTGATCCAGTTCCTCACCGTTTACATCGAACGCTTTATAAATTCCAGTCAAGGCACTTTCGCCAGTCACCGGGCGAATACTGGCTACCATGATGGTCACATCTTCTACTCCGGCAGTAATGGCTGCATTGCTGTATTGTTCTTCAGTAATCTGAGTGATATTATCCGGGGTTTTGTTGATAACATTGACACCATGTCCTTCATTTTCCCTCTGGACCAGAACAGATGAGATCATGCTGGCCGTATTCCCGGAGCCTGTACCCAGATAGTTCTGAAGGTCTTCACCTGTTACAGCAACGCTGGCTACATTGTCCATGCTGTCTATGCCTAAAAGGTCGGCCGTTTCTTCGACCTGGGCATCATTCAACCCGCCGCCATAGACATATGTGGGAAGGCCCCATGCTTCGTTGACAACGCTTGTGTCGATGCCTTCAGAAGCCTGTGCAGAAGGCATCATCAGCACAGCTGATGCAGTCAATGCGATACCTGCAGCCATTAGTTTTTTTAAGTGTTTCTTCATACTTAATTCTCTCCTTTGTATAACTCATTCAAACAAACTATTTAATCTAGACTACAGTATACCACCAACAAAAACTTTTTCCTATATAATAAAAGCAGCCGCTTCAGTCCCAGGAACACGCCGAGAAC
Source organism: Alkalibacterium thalassium (assembly GCF_900101165.1). Taxonomy (GTDB): domain Bacteria; phylum Bacillota; class Bacilli; order Lactobacillales; family Carnobacteriaceae_A; genus Alkalibacterium; species Alkalibacterium indicireducens. The sequence goes on from NZ_FNFK01000011.1 coordinate 51,015, forward strand.
ATTGACCGACTGCACTTTATCGAAATCATTGATATCCTGATCCCTCATTATCATAAAGGGAAACGTACGCTGATTGTTCACTTGCTGTCTATCCTTAGACTACGCAGTTTATAGGCTTATAATTTGTTCAGTGCATCACTGATATCGTCTTTACCAGTGACCAGGTCGAATGCTTTTTTGTAGGTTGCTTCCGTATCAAGACTGGCTGCTATCACTTTAGCCACATCTACTCTAGGGATACTAAAGTTATCTGGTGTACCGATATCAGTACTGGCTGTGACCGTTCCGATTGAGTCTTCGTTTTCCAGCATTCCCGGGCGGACGATCGTATAGTTCAGACTTGAATCCATCAGCCACTCATCAGCGTAATGCTTGGCAACATAGTACGGTTTGATTTCTTCGTTCCATTGATCACGGTCATCTGCTTTAAAGGCACTGACCATGACAAACCGGTCGATTCCAGCTGCTTTCGTCGCTTCGACTGTTTTCACTGCCCCATCCAGATCGATTAGCAAGGTCTTGTCTGCACCTGTACTGCCTCCAGAACCGGCAGTAAAGACAACAGCATCGATGTCAGTCATGCGTTCTTTAATTTTGTCGACTGAATCTTCCAGATTACCTAGCCTGGCTTCTACGCCTTTGTCTTCAAACTCCTTCACTTGTTCTTTTTTTCTGACAAAAGCTACTGGTTTATGCTTGCCTTCTTCTTTAAGAATATCGACTAGGTGACGACCGATCTGACCGTTTGCTCCGACTATCAATACGTTCATTAATATCGCTCCTTTAAATTTCATCTCCAATCTTACCATAACAAAAAGGAAATCATTCTTCCAAAGATAAGCTTACTTTTTGGAAGAAGATTCCCTCATGATTATTTATATTAAGTGATAGGTCAGGCAGGCTGGTTTTTTTGTTGATGGATCCTGAACGATTTGAGCATCGATATCGAAGACGTCTCTCAGCACCCCATTGGTCATAACTTCTGACGGTTTACCCGCTTTGATGATCTTTCCGTCTCTTAACGAGATGAGATAGTCTGAAAAGCGTGATGCATGATTCAGGTCATGCAGAACCATAACGATCGTCTTGTTCTGATCCCGGTTCAGTTTCTCCAGCACCTGAAGCACATCCAGCTGATGCGCCAGATCCAGATAGGTCGTTGGTTCATCGAGCAGCAGGATATCCGTATCCTGAGCAAGGGCCATTGCGATCCAGACGCGCTGGCGCTGACCACCTGACAAGGCATGCACATAACGGTCCGCGTATTCCAGCAGATTTGTCTCTTTCAGTGCCCAGTGGATCATTTCCCAGTCTTTTCCTGAGAGCTGACCAAATCCTTTCTGATAAGGCGACCGGCCATAGGATACCAGATCCTTGACTGTCATTTCTTCAGGCGTATGCGGTGACTGAGCCAGTATGGCTATTTTTTTGGCGATACTTTTAGTGGACTGCTGATGGATAGCTTTTCCGTCGAGGAGTACAGACCCGCTTGATGGCTTAAGCAGTCGAGCAATTGTCTTCAGAATCGTCGACTTCCCGCAACCGTTCGGTCCAATGATGCATGTGATTTTTGAATCCGGAATCGTCAGCTCGAGTCCGTCGACAATCAGCTGTCGTCCGTACCCGATAGACAAGTCATCTGTAGATATCCGTGACACGCTACCCACCCCTCCTTTACTATTAGTTAATATATTTTACTGCTGCAGGCTGCTGTCAATATGCTCCAGCACCTGCTCGTTAGCTATTGGTCCATAATACAACCAGGCTGACTGCGAGTCAAATGTGTATACATTGTCATTTTCGACAGCAGGTATATTCTGCCACAACCGGTCTTCCATGAGTTCGCTTTCAGCATCTGAGATAAGGAAGAGATGATCAACATCCATTTCAGCCAGCTCCTCTAGTGAAACAGCAGCCCAGTCTGCATCATCAGACAGCTGATCTACGACATCAGGAATATCAAACCCCGCATCCCCGTATAGGACAGAGCCACTCGAACGTTCGGGATGAACAACGAACAGACTCGTATCGATCATCCAGATCGCAGCGGCTGACTCACCTTCTGCAGTTTCCTGAACTAGAGACGCTGTTTCCTCAGCCCTGGCATCGTAAGACTCGATAACTGAAGCTGCTTCGTCTTCTCTGTCCAGAACCGTACCGATTTCTCTCATTGTTTCTCTCCAGCTTGTTGGACTGGCATTCATAACGTAAGTCGGCGCAATTAGATTGTATTGGTCCACCATATCCTGTTCGATCTGATCACGGACAAGGATCAGGTCCGGCTCAACCGACATGACGGATTCGTATGGTAAATCATAAGGAATCGTCTGCACATCCGCCAGATCGTCTTGAAGATAAGACTGAACGCCCTCTCCATCATTGATCGACCACTGCGCAACAGGTGTGATGTCAAGTGCTGTAAGGTAGTCTTCAAGATAAGAAGCAAGCACTGCTTCCGGATCTTCCGGGATTTCTACTTCGTTCCCCAGTCCATCTGTCAGAACACGCGGGCCTTCACTTTCCTGTACCTCTTCTGTTGCTTCATCTGTTCCATCAGCCGGATCCAGTTCAGTATCTTCCTCGTTGTTCCCGCAGGCCGCCAGAAGTAAAGTCAGTGATAATGTACCTAAAGCTAGTTTTTTCATCATATTTCCTCCATTAGTCTTTGATAGTTATTAATAGATAAATAAAGTAAGGGGCACCGATTACAGAGACAATCAAGCCGACAGGTATTTCAGATGGTGCAAGTATTGTACGTGCCAATGTATCGGACAGGACGATTAGAATGGCTCCGGTCACAGCTGATACAGGAATCAGCCGCTGAAACTTTCCTCCGACCAGCCTTCTGGCCAGATGAGGAGCGATCAGGCCGACAAAGGCGATGCCCCCGGCAGCTGATACACTTGCTGCGGAAAGTGCAACGCCTATGGTCAGCAGCTTGATCCGTTCTTTTTCAATCGCTGTGCCTAGTCCTACAGCCATCTCCTCACCGAGCTGCATGACAGACAGCACTCTGGCTTTATACAAAGATAAAGGGATGAATATCAGGATCCACGGAAGCAGTCTCAGGACAGCAGCCCAGGAAGCATTCCAAATCGAGCCCGAGAGCCAGATCAGTGCCCTATTGAAGTCACTTTCACTCATTCTTAGCTGAACAAGTAGCAGCGCCGCAGAAAAGCCGGCATTTACTCCGATACCGACCAGAATCAGTCGGATCGGGGTAACCCCTTCTTTCCAGGCAAGCACATAAATAAGTACGGCAGCTGAGATGCCTCCGATAAATGCTGCAAAAGGCAGGCCAGCATTTAACCATACGGGTGGCTGATCCTGATTCAAAGTCAGAAGATAAAGGTATAGAACAGCAAAAAATCCTGATCCTGAATGGATACCAATGATCCCAGGGTCTGCCAGGCCATTCTGAGTGACACCTTGAAATATAGCACCAGCCGTAGCCATTCCAGTTCCCACCAGTACGGCCAGTACAATGCGTGGGAGACGGAACTGATACAGGAGAAGCTCATGAGAAGCTGTACCAGCGCCCGTAACTGTCAACCAGATTTCAGTTGGTGTCAAGGCCATATAGCCTGACGCCAGACTGACCATGACGAGAACGCCTAAAAGACAGATAAGAAAAAGTAAGAGCCATGTACTTCGCTTGAATGCTTTATCTTTATAATGAGAGGATTGCTTTGATCGTTCCATTTCAGCCTCTCCCTTTTTTTCTAGCCAGTAAAAGGAAAAATGGCACCCCGATCAGTCCAGTCAAGGCCCCGACAGGCGTCTCGTAAGGCGGATTGATCGTTCGAGCTGCAATATCTGCAAGAACAAGCAGACCAGCGCCGAAGACAGCAGAGCCTGGGATGACCCATCTGTAGTTCATTCCCATGACTTTTTTCGCAACATGAGGAATGACCAGTCCGACAAATCCGACCGTACCGGCGATCGAGACGGCTGCACCAGTTAAAATCAGGACGACAAGAACTGAAACGAACTTGATCCAGCCGATTCTGATTCCAAGTCCCTTAGCCATCTCTTCTCCAAGCCCCATGATTGTCAGTGAACGAGACAGCGCGAAGGCAGCGATCAGTCCGGCAAATGCCAATATGCCAATTACTCTGACGCTTTCCATTCGCACTCCCGCGACTCCACCTGCAAACCAGAAGCTGATGTCTCTGGCGACATTGAAATGGATGGCAATAATCGTCGACAGGGACTGGAGAAGCGCGCTTACCGCAGCTCCAGCTAGAGCCAGCTTAACGGGAGTCAGTCCACGTTTACTGAAGGAGCCGACCAGAAAAACCATTCCGGTCCCTAATCCTGCTCCAGCAAAAGACCAGAGGATCAGCTGCCAATAATTGGACTGGGGATAAAAAGCAAAAGCAACAGCAATCATGAAAGCCGATCCTGATGTCACCCCCATAATGGATGGTGAAGCCAGCGGATTAAGCGTGAGTGCCTGCATGATGACACCCGACACAGCAAGAAAGGCGCCAACCAGAGCGGCCGCAAGAATACGCGGGATCCTCAGGTCTCTGATGATGACATGACTCGTACTGCTTGAGTCGAAAGCGGTAAAAGATTCTATAATGTCTCGCCACCCGATATCAGAGACTCCTATGGAAATAGAAACAATCATAATCAGAACCAGCGCTGCTATACTGGATATTAAAATAAGAGCGGCCGGGTGAGGGGCACTCAGTCGCTTCATCAGCCGCTTCTGTGTCTCTTTTTTTGTAAGCTGGTCCTTTCTGATCTGTTCCATAATACGCCCTTTTCTTTTGATTCAATTAATTCGTTCACGTTTATTTCTCCTGCAGACCTTTATGAAAAGATGACATGATAACTTCAGGAGTTTCAACAGGAAGAAGCGTTGACTTGATCTGATTGACTGCATTGATGGCATCCTGGAATGCACCGGCAATCAGCCTGACTTTCCCTTCATAATCAACGATGTCTCCAATAGCATAAATGCCTTCCACGGAGGTCTGCATCTGTGTATTTCCTTCAATATAGTAGTTGTCTTTCAAGTTCAATTTCAGAGTTTTTTCCTGATAGAAATTTGGCTCACTGTCAAACCCTATATTGACGATCAGTTCATCAAGTGACAAAGTAAACAGCTGACCAGTCTGGCTGTTCCTGACTGCTATGGCCTGAATGCCGGTTCCCTGTTCATCGGGTATCAACGTTTCTATTGAAGTATAAGAATGTATTGCCACATTTGATTCTTTCAGTTTTCTAAGCTGAGACTCATGCGCCCGAAAGGTGTCGTTTCTGTGGATCAGATGAAGTTCATCTGCCGTTTCTTTCAGTTCATTGGCCCAGTCGATAGCTGAATTGCCTCCTCCGACAATCACAACTTTTTTTCTTGAGAAGTCTTCTATACGAAAAATTCTGTAATGCAGATTTGTCTGTTCATAATGTGATGCTTTATGCATGTTCAATTTTCGTGGAGACACTAGACCGCCTCCGACAGCTATGATCACAGACCGGCTGTAGTAGCATGCTCCAGATTCGCTGATCACTTTAAATAAGTTTTCTTTTAATTTATCAATATTCACTATTTTCTCTTTAAGTATGATTTCCGGATCGAACAAGGTTCCCTGTTCTTTCAGGTAAGACATGACATCTGCCCCGTGTGTAGGAGGCATGCCTCCTATATCCCAGATTCTTTTTTCCGGATAGAAATGAAGCTTCCCACCCAAAGTTTCTTTCACTTCAATCAGACGTACAGAGAGATCCCTCATGCCTGCATAAAAGGATGCGTAGAGACCTGCCGGCCCGCCACCTACTATCGTGCAGTCTGTTATTTTTGTATTATCCATTGTATCCCTCTTAAATAATTGAGAATGATTATCACTTTCATATAAGTTATACCATTCACAAAGTAATGTGTCAAGATGACATCCGCTTAAGACCGGTGCTTTCGTCTTCTTTTCCCCACCCTTGTTTACAATCGAGTAGGAGGTAAATAATTAATTTATTTACCGTCCTCTCACACCACCGTACGTACGGTTCCGTATACGGCGGTTCAATATCTTAAGT
>NZ_FNFK01000039.1 GCF_900101165.1 Alkalibacterium thalassium
AAAAACACAGGGATATCGTTGGTGCAATGAATATTCGCTATGCACCTGTGGTTGACGGTCACAGTTAACCAGCCTAAGATGCTATATGCACTGTCTTAGGAGGGGCAATGAGATGCCCTCACCTTGAGGCTTGAACAAAACAGAAATGGACTGCGTTCGTACAAGCACTCAAGAATCCCACCCGTCAAACCGAAAGGTTCGGGCTTGCGGCTTTAGCCGTGGGAGTCTCAAAAAAGGCCCTTCCCGATGGCAGGAAGAGCCTGAATATCACTATTACATTACCAGACTTTTTCTGATGTTCCTCAGATACTTCGTACTCATGGCCCAGTGCAGATAATCGTTTACGTGGTCCGTAATCATGTTCTCTATATCCGGCTTGGTTTCCCATTCGACAAAGGTATACTTCGGCACAAAGATATCGGTCGCGGGCAAGGCCAGATCATATTTAAGAAGACAGATATTCAGCTGCTCCATTGTATGCCTCTTTTCATCCTTGTCACCAAAACAGATCGTCATAACGGATTTATGCTGCAGCTCCCTATGGATATGGCTGAAAAAAGACTGGTAACTCTCCGGCACTTCTTCTGAGAAGGTTGGCAGAACAAAAATGAAGCCATCTTTCTCATTAAACTTTTTCAGTCCTTTTTCAGTCAAATTCCATTCGCCGTCAAGAGACTGATTGTACTTTTCCAGATCGATCAATTCAAATGAGGTGCCATAAGCCCGCTTCCCGATATTTTTCAGGTACGGAAGAACGGTCTTTGCTACTGTCCGACACTCTTTCCATTTTTCTACACCTAATACTACGATACCAATTCTCAGCATGATACTGTCCCCTTTCAATCTAATGACGATTACTGATCATTGACTATATTAAGTATAAAGGCTACAGTAACTGTAGAGTCAAGGGGAAGGACTGATTATCTTATGAAGAAAAAGAACAGCCTCAGAATTGCCGAACTGGCTGAACTGGTGGACATCAATAAACGCACACTTCATTACTATGACGAAATCGGGCTCTTCTCTCCTGAATTCAAAGGAGAGAACGAGTACCGTTACTATACGCTGAAACAGGTATTTGACTTGAGTCTGATCCTTTCATTAAAGGAACTGAATATGCCTCTGGCTGAAATCAAAAAGGTCCTCTCCGGAGACTTTCATGATTTCAAGCTCTCTCTTCAGAGCAGGCTCAGTGATGTCGACCGCAAACTGGAGGAACTGGAACGCATCAGGCATACGATTGACAGAAAGCTTCACTACATCAGTATTGCTGAACGGCCGCATATGGAAGTGGAACTGATCAGCTGCACGGCGGACCACCTTGTTCTCAGTCATCCGATGGAAAACCGCTCTCCGACAGACTGGATCATGGATGCCATCGCCTTCGTTCATGACAAGGATCTGCACTTTCTTGCCAACAACGAATATGGCACCCTTATCGACGTGGATAAAAAGCTCGAGAATCCTTTTACTGAACAGTACGATTACTTCTACATCAAAGCCGCTTCGGCTGAATCAGCTACTCATACCAAACCGGCTGGTAGTTATCTTCGTATCGTCTTTCAAGGGCCTGAAGAAGAGCTGCATCATCCTTACCGGAAACTGATCGATTTCAGCAGACAGCATGACCTGCCACTCGACAGCTACTTCTACGAGCGTGCCCTGCATGATACTGTTTATGACAACCAGACGAATCTGATCACTGAAATACAAGTCCGGGTGAAAAGCGTTTAGGTCAGAAATCTGCTTTCTTCCTGCTGCTTATGCGTCGACCTTTATTCTTTGATATATAGTCAGTCAGACATCTACTTTCGCAAAACTGTCTGGCTTTTCTGCGTTCTGCTACATTACTTCACTTATATAATGCTACAATATAGATAACTTAATCCATACCGATTAACATGCAATCTAAAACCCGCTCACTTATTTCGATTGGCCTAATTGAAAAGAGGTCTGTTAGGAGTATTAACGATGAAAAAGAAAATACGAATCCTTCTGCTGTTAATTACAGTGGCTCTGCTAGCATTCATTGCCTATGTCGGTCTATCCATAATAGGAGATGAAGATGAAGGTGTACAGGAAGATGATGAGTCTGAGCTAGTAGAAGAACCTGTCCCTCAAGAAGAAATCAATAATATAGTCATCCTCGGAGACTCCATAGGCTCCGGTGTTGGTGACGAAGAAAGCTCCGGCATCGGTGACCGGTACCTCGAGTTAATGGACCGGGACGGTGATGAGACTTTGACCAATCTGGCCATATCCGGTTACACCAGCAGTCGGCTTGTCGACTTGATACAAACGGGAGAAAACGATGCGACTATTGCTGAAGCGGATCTGGTTGTCATCTCTATTGGAGGAAATGACTTGAATCGTCTGGCTTTTCAAAGAGATCTGGATCTGCCCGTGGCCTTCCTAGACACACTTAATGCCTATCTGGACAATCTGGAAATCATTATTGGTGACATCCGAACGCTCAATCCTGAATCCGAGATTGCCCTTATCGGCTTGTATAACCCATACAGTCTGATCATTCCAGAATTGAGCGATTACCTTATTGAATGGAACGACGAAACCCGTTCGCTAGTAGAGTCACACCCTGATGCCACTTATGTCCCGACTTTTGATCTGTTCCAGGATCAGATGGAAAATTTTCTCTATGAGGATTACTTTCACCCAAATGAAGAAGGCTATCAGGCCATAGCTGAACAGCTCTATACTTTGTTGAACTACTCCACCTTAAATCCTAAGGGATTTTGAAGATGGAGATTCCTAAGAACTCCCACCTATTGGTCGGATATTGATTAGGCTAACTCTGTAGTCCCTACAGTTCTGGAAGTTAAAATACGCAATGCTTCCTGGTTTAAATTTATGCTTGCGTTAGTATCCCGGTCGTGATGAGCATGACATTCTGGACATTCCCATTTGCGAACAGCGAGATTCTTAACGGCTTTGTTTTGGTAGCCGCATCCCGAGCAGAGTTGGCTTGAAGGGAAGTTCCGTGCGACAGCGATTATTTCTTTCCCATACCACTTGGCTTTGTATTCTAACATAGTGCGAAATTCCGCCCAACTTACTTCTGAGATGGATTTAACTAATTTTCGATTGAGCATCATATTCTTTACCAACAAATCTTCGATACCGATTATGTCGTGGTTTTTGACAATCTCGGTGGAGATTTTATGAAGGTAGTCGGTGCGTTTGTTTTTGATAGTTTCGTGAATGTTGGCAACTTTGATGCGCTGCTTCTGATAGTTCTTCGATTCGGATAATTTTCGACCATCTTTGAGCGCTTGTATTTTCCTTCTGGATAGTTTGCGTTGTTCCTTTGCTAGTTTAGTTTCCAAAGAACGAAAGAATTTTGGATTCTTGTAAACTGTTCCATCCGAAAGAATCGCAAAGTCTTTTAATCCAACATCCACACCTACAGAAGAATCTGTTTTTTCGATGGGTTCGACTTCCGTTTCGACTAAAAGGGATACGAAATATTTTCCTGTTGGATTTCTGCGAATAGTAGCATTGAGTATTCTGCCTTCTACCTCACGACTTTTCGCAAAGAGAACCAATCCCAGTTTCGGCAGTTTCAACTTATTGCCTTCAACGGAAATATTCCCATTAGTTTCTTTTGTAGTGTATGACTGAAGCGGATTATTTTTTGATTTGAAACGAGGATACTTGTTTTGCTTTTTGAAGAAGCGGTCAAAACTGTCTGAAAGGTTTCGTAGAGAAGACTGAAGTGCAATACTATCGACTTCTTTAAGCCACTCCGTTTCTTCTTGTTTTTCCAAAGAAGGAAGTTGTGCAGAACATTTCCCATAAGATAATCCCTTACCTGTTTCTTTGTAAGTTTCATTCCACTGATTGAGAAAATGATTGTAGATGAATCGGGAACACCCAATAGTCTTGTTAATCAAAATAGCCTGTTCTTTGTTTGGATAGAGTCGAAATTTATAGGCTTTATGAATTTTCATTTGACAATTCACCTCCTTTTGTATATAATAATGATATAGTATTTAAGGAGTGGTGTCAATGGAAAAGATTCAAAAACTAATTCGCTTCCCCAAAGATTTAGTGGAAGCAATTGAAACGTATCAAGAGAAAAACAGCATAGCTACATTTACAGCCAGTGTACTTGAACTGTTGCGAAAAGCATTAAAATCAGAAGGGCTGTTTTGAGCTTCGCTCAATAGGCATTCATCTCCCACCTACGCTTCGCTTAGAGGTGGGAGTCTTCTGTCAAATGGTGATAAAATAGAATACTCGGAAAGTTTAAAGGAAAGACCACCTTGTCCACCCTTTGAGCTTTCTTTTTTATTAATAAGGGCCTAATAACCCAATCGTTCCATCATGAACTAATATCATTCAAGCTCTTTCATTTGGCATCTCCCACCTTTTTTTGCATAATAGGAATTAGGAGGCGAGTCAATTGACAAAACAAACCTTATATTACAACGGAAAATGGCAGAATGCGCAGTCTGATGATTACGCAGACGTCATTAATCCGACAACTGAAGAAGTGATCGATAAAGTAGTCAACGCCAACGAAGAAGATGTAAACCGTGCAGTATCAGCGGCGAAAGCGGCCTTTGACGAGTGGAACACGACAGACCCTTCCAAGCGTGCCGAGTATGTACAGAAGATTCTTGACGGCATCAAGGAACGTGAAGAGGAACTGATCGAAACGATGATCGAGGAACTCGGGACCTCACGACAGTTTGCCAAGAATACGCAAGTCGGACTCGCCGAAAAAGAAATGAGTGCAACGCTTGAAGAAATAGATAGCTTCTCATTCGAAGAAGAAGTCGACAATGCGACGGTGATCAAAGAGGGATACGGTGTCGTAGCCTGCATCACACCTTGGAACTACCCGCTTAATCAGATTCAGAGAAAAATCACCCCTACACTTCTGGCAGGAAATACTGTCGTGGTTAAGCCACCTAACCTGACTCCCCTAACTGCTCTTCTTTTAGCAGATATCGTAGATAAAGCCGGTCTTCCCGATGGTGTCTTCAACCTGATTACAGGTGACGGCAGCTCTACGGGTGACTACCTGACCAGTCATGAAGATGTGTCCGTGATTTCATTTACAGGATCGACTGAGGTCGGTAAGAGCCTGTATGAAAAAGCGAAGACGACAGTGAAACAGATCGTTCTGGAACTGGGCGGAAAATCACCTATGGTCTACCTTAAAGGCGGAGATCTGGAAATGGCTGTCAAAAATTCAGCCAATACCTTGCTTCATAACCAGGGACAGACCTGTTCAGCACTCTCACGTCTCTTTGTGCCGAAGGATGAACTGGAACGAACTAAGGAAGTCATCAAAGACTTCTACAAAGACATCAAAGTCGGTGATCCAAGCGATGAAGACACTATGGTCGGACCCATCGTTTCTGAAGATCAGAAGGAAACTGTCCTGAATTATATTGAAAAAGGAAAAGAAGAAGGCGCAGAAGTTCTGGTCGGTGGAAATAAGCTGGACCGCAAAGGCTACTACGTTGAACCGACAGTCTTCGTCAACGTCACAAATGATATGACGATTGCTCAGGAAGAAATCTTCGGCCCAGTACTAGTCGTCATCACCTACGACTCAGTAGAGGAAGCGATCGAACTGGCCAATGACTCCATTTACGGCCTGTCCGGCGGAGTAGTTGGACCAGAAGACGAAGCCATTAAAGTCGCACGCAAGCTGAAAACAGGTAACATTACCATCAACGACGGTGCCCGCACACCAAAAGCTCCATTCGGTGGATACAAGCAGTCCGGACTCGGAAGAGAGAATGGATTGTACGGTGTTGAGGATTACCTTGAGTTGAAGGCTATATTTAAATAAGCTTAAAACTAGTATAACCCCATGGTTTCTATTCTAAAATAGTACCCATGGGGTTGTTTAATCTCTTTATAAATTCAAATTATTATGCGATCATGTATTAAGGAGGCGAATCATATGACCATCAAAAGAGCTGAAGAATTATTATTAGAGTATAAGCAGATTCAGAATGAACTACAGAAGTTATCAGAACGATCTATGACTATTGTTGAAGAGCTCTACTCTTTAAATAATAGGAATACAGAGGATAAAGCAGAGTATTACAAAAAAAGCATTTTGAATCAGCGGCTCGCTGATTTAGGATACGTTTGGTCATCTAGCACCATAAATCAAAACAGGATAATAATATTAAAAAGAGATAACGTAACTTTAAAGACAAAGTTCTTGAAAAGTAAATACTATTCAGATGGAAATTTTAATGCGTGGTATACAATTAATAAGGATGGTTTGGAGTTTCTTGACCTTCTTTTACTTATTTTCCACTCAAGAACAGGTGACCCTAGCGTATTAATGTTGGATAGACGAGATATAACCAGCTTTTTAAAATCAGTTAAAATACCGGAAGACAAAAGAATACATCTCAAACTAAAAATAACAGCTGATAAAGTTGAAGAGATATCTTCAGGAATTGATTTCACGCATACTGTCAACAACTTCTCCTTACTAATTTGACCCCTTTTCTAGTATCTGATGATTAATATCATTGATCTGAGTAAATAACTGTTCCAAAACAGGAACTACAATACTATTCCCGGCAAGCTTAATTAATTTTGAAGAGGATAAAATCTTTCTATCTTTATTTATATCTATATTATTTTCCATAAGTAAATTAAACTTATCTTCTTCAAACCCCATCAGCAGAAAACATTCTCTGGGGGTTAGATTCCTATACTTTTTGTTGGAATCTGTGAGTATAATATTTTTATATTCCACTAGACCTGAATTAGGGTGCCTATCCTGTTTTGTGGTCACTGTTCGGGCATACTTGCCTATATGTGCAGTTTCATCTGTAGCGAGGATTATATTATTTTCATAAATCTTTTGCCTGGACGGTGTGTACATAGGTGTACTGGCGATCGCTTCTTTTCTATATTGTTCGTTAGAATAATCAAGTCTCAAGAAATCAGAAATAGGCAAAATTTTGTCTTCTGAGATATTTAGATTCTGCAGATTGTTCTCAAAGAAATACTGATTAATTGAATCTCTTTGTTCATCGTTTTTTGCCAGAGCACTTACTAAATATGTTCTTACTCTAGACTGGGGAATACCAAAATTTCTGGAGTCCAGAGTGTATAACTGGTTTACGTATCCAAGATTTTCAAGAAACAGCTGCCATTCATTAAAGTTTTCAATGTGTTTTTTTGCCAGTATGTTACTCACGTTCTCCATAAGTAGAAATTTAGGCAATTTTTTCTCACTATCACTGTATTCCTTAAGAATTCTCTCAATCTGCCATAACAAGGTAGATCGATTTTTAGCATCTCTTTCGATACCTCCCTTATTATTGTGCCAGTGACCGCTTACTGACAGATCCTGACATGGGAAAGAATACGTCATCACATCAGTGTCAGGCAGATTATCTGCCCCTACTGTATTAATATCTACTAAATTATTGTTACGTTCAATTGAACTTAATATTGCCTTCAGCTGAGACATACTCATTGATTTCAGACTTCGTTCTGAGATAGCGGATTTCCCATCGGTTGACAGGTTGTACTTTAATAAATGGTCCACAATAGAGTCTCTCGTGTGATGCCTATACAATTTTAAATTTTGGGGACCATTATGAATAATATCATAAGCATACATTGCCCCTATTTCCCATTCTACTATTGCTTTTACTGAATGATCTATCTGGGCATTTTTCAGCGCTTGAACCTGACTACCAATTCCACTGAACGTTTCCACTACTCTTAACATTTCTATCCTACTTTCTAAATATTACTTACAAAATATCATTTCAAATAGATAGTCATCCACTTTTACAAACTTAATTTTTGTGTTTCCAAACTTAACTAGATCTTCCCTTGATATAGGTCTTTTTTCCTGTAAACCTATCTTACCTCTAATATATTCATAGATATTTCCATTAAGGAAAACTAGTTCTTTATGAAAGTCACCCCTAAGTTCAGCTTCAAAAATAAATTCACTTGTGACTACCTTGAATTTACTCCTAACTGGAAATATTTTATCAAAAAACAGCTTGGGTGTCTGCAGTAGATGAGGAGTCGCTCCAACTGTCCACGCATTAATTCCACTTTTTTTCCAATGTGGATTCTGTTGCTCATCCAGAACTACTTCCAATGAAAAAGTATTGTATTTTTCAATTATATTTCTATTTGAATCTTGCATGTAAATATAATTCTGTATATCTTCCAACAAGTTATTCTTAGTATCCTTACTATTGTATAGTATTTCGGACTTTTCTTCAAAGGCTGTATCCAAGTAGAACTTTATATTCTCTTCTACTTTCTCATCATCACACTTTAATGACCTTTGATACTGTGACTCAAAGATAGAAGAAACGTCGTAATGAATATTGACCATCAGTTCATTATTTTTGAAAAACCCATTCTCCGAAAAATTTGATGACCCTACGTATACTTTAGACGAGTAATCCGAGCTGAATTCCAGTAATTTCCTATGAGTCAACACACCTTCAACCTGGTAAAAGACGGAAATATCCCTAAACTCACTACAAATACTTTTAAATTCCATATGATCATTTTTACTAATGCCTTCCTGAGACATTCCTATAAATAATTCAATTGCTAAAGAAGGAAAGTCCTTCTTTACTCGTCTAAGAAATATAGGAGAAGCATATCCTGATATAACTCGTAATCTATTTGATTTCTTTCCATTTCTAACTATTATTGATTCGTACAAATCATTCAGTATAATCTTATGTTCCTCCTTGCGCATCGCGGAACAGTTCATCTACATACGCAGATACGCCACCATCCATTAGTTCGGGAGATACAGCAAGTAGTCTTGCTGTATTAAGCTTTAGTACTCTCCTGAACAAATCTCTGTCAGTATAATCTGAATATTTCAGCATCAGAGTTCTGAAAATACTGATATTGTAACCAATCCCAGGCCTTTCAACCAACTGAAGAATTGTATCAGTAGAATTATTTTTTAAGATATTAAACGTTTCTTCCTCATTGTTGTTCCATGACAAATGAATATACCACCAAATAGTTTTCAGCCATGTCCTTCTTGGTGTTTTATAAAAATGGTCTTCATTCATTCCCCATCGAGAATGGACGACGTCGGGGATAACCTGAACTGAAAGAAATCTCCATACATCATCATTAGAAGCCGTTCTTCCAGTGAAACCGATTGATGATTCAAGCAGCTTATATATTTCTATTCCGTACATTAAGTCAAATTTATAATCCAGCTTATTTACATAATCGAATTCTCCCTGTTCGAATACTGCATTTCTGCTCTGAATAAGTTTGTTTCTAAGGCTGATGAACTCATCACTCATGATAACGGGTTCGATTGATGTGGTATTAACTTTTAGTGCTTCGAAATCTCTTTCAGCGTCACTAACTGAATACTGTATACCATCCCAGTTAATCATTTTCATTCTCTCCTCTCATAAGCCTTCTGTCCCAATGTGCTCGCATTGAATTACTTATTGAGAACAATGAAGACGTATCTTCAATTTCAAAAGATTCCACCCAGTATTTTACAGCGGCCAATATACTGTTCGGATATAAATTATCATCATTGATGTTATTGTTTTCAATAATTAACACTTGTTGAATAATTTGAGACATTGCCTGAATCATTATATCACCCATCATTGCTCTACTTACCCTAGTCTTGCCTTTTTGAATCTGATCAAAAAGAGGATGAGAAGCATTCAGACTCAAGCTAACATTGGAGGAATTGAATATAGCATCGCTAGCATCCACCCAATGTTTCTCCAGTTTCCACAAAGGGCCTTCTTTGTCATTGAATTCAGTAATTGGAAAGACTGACCCATCGCCATCTACTATCAGTTCCAACTCCAGAAAATTTTCCTCAGTAAGAATCATCCCGGCCTTATCTGCCTGATAATTAAACCTTTCCTTAATTTCTGCCAAATATACAAAAAAATCTATATATACTTGTCCTTTGAGAGAAGATGGCGGGAAGGTATAATCAAAATTTATGTTCACTTCTCTATTGCTGCTCTTGAAACGTCCCACAGGAACTGTTCTTTGAAAGTGGGATTCCTTGGAATATATATGGCAGCCTATTCCCAGAGTATTTTCAGCTGAAGTAATACTGTTTCTGCCAAATAATCTCATTGGTTCAAGTATCTTTAGTGACATATTCAAGGATAGTTCATGATCGTTTGGTGACCACCCTTCGTCCACCTCATTAATGGCTATGCTTCTTTCTTCAACATCGATAATTTTATCCTCTGAATCGTCTGTATATCTTAAATATGTTTCAATCTGCACTCCAATCTTTTCAAGGAGATCATTGTCTATTTTTTTATAGAGTGATATCTGACTTTTATTTGTTCCCATTCTTAATTATCTTCCTTGCTTTTATTATTTGAACTTATAGTCATTGAAGGTATATACTGATTGGAGTTTACTTCTAGCAATATCTCCCCTTCTACCTCCATGTCACTGGAGCTGATGCATGACAAATTAACATGATATTTACTATTGCCAGTTATTTCAACGGCTGGTCTGTTCTGAGCAACTGAGTTCGCATTTTCTTCAACTCTGGAAATACTAGCTTTTTTTATTGTGAATGGATATGGAACTACTTCTTCCATTGCTTTTTTCCAGGCTTCTATATCCATCTTTTTTTCTTGTGTTGAAACTAGAAGTGAAATAGTATTGTCAGTTTCTGATTTAAGTAATGCCGAAAACGTTACTTTGATACTATTTGAGTCGAGAAAATTAGTCCTGAGTATATTAACACTTGTAGTTCTTTTAGTTGTCAGTTTTCTTGTTGGTTGGCCTGGCTTGTTTACATGCTTATTCGATGCTTTTCCGAAATTCCTAGGTGGCATTAATATATTTCCGAATTTTCTTGATAAAACAGATGTTGCCGAACTATAGCTGTCTCCATCAAGGACTTGATAATACTCCTGTATTTCTTTTGATACATATCCTTTTGTTCGTTTGATGATGGTAATTCCGTCTTCGTCCACCCAATTTGCATGATCTGCATTTTCTGTTGCTCTTAAGTAGCTTTCAAGGTTCTTGTATCCGATCTCAGCATACTTATGGTAGAGTTCGCCGAAGGAATTCGGCACAAAAAAACCTAACAGTATATGCTCTTCTGCAATAACATTACCTCTAGGGCTCCAATCTCCGTTCAAGTCATATTCTACGATCATGCCGGGCATTCTACTGTACGCTATAACTTTAGAGTCAAACTGACCATCAACTCCATTGAGTCCCAGATATCCTAAAGGCGACGGACGATTAAATGGAGGCATCATCTCCATATCTTCACGATTTACTTCGCAGAATGCAATGGCCCCGACTTCAGTCTTGTTATCTGCCATACCTCTCCTTGGTAAATATACCTTTTTCACTTGTATATCCTTTTCTTGCGACACGCCTGTCAATGCAGAATTATATAGTGTCTGCATTTTCTTAAATACCGGCTCTTCAAGAAATAATATTTCCCCGTTCACTGTGCACTGAAGCATAGAATTAGATATTCGCTCTCGGTAGATATTATTAGCAAGTCTAGGACTGTACCATCTTTTTACAGCTATCTTTATGGTGTCTTCATAATCGAGCTCCCATGGCAGCAAGTTATTGCTGTCATTTATATGTTCGAGATTTAAATACGGGATTATTATTGTAGTTCCTGTTTCATCTTCAGTATACTGATCAATACCAAAAATTTCTAATACATCATTAATCTTAGCTTCATCAGTAATTGGGTATATCTTCTCACCTAAGTGATCATATTCTCCCCACCACGCGATTCCTCTTTCGCTTTCTGGTAAGATGCGCTCTTTATTTTTGGGACTTTCAATCAGAGAGGCTATCAGACGCTCCTCGTACCCACTCTTAGTTAAAATCCGAGTATAATAAATTACTATTCCTATTCCAACTCTAAAATAGCTCGTTTTTCCTAGACCCCAACTTCCACCAGCTCCAGCTTTATCCTGATTTTTACCGATCCCGAAAACAAGTTTATGGAAATTACTTTGATCAAGCTGTTTTTGAGACTCCGATTTATAATCACCCGTAAGACCAGATGTATTGGAGTCTTTAATTGCCATAAAAGTATTGTATTTTCTATATTTTTTTTCAAGAGTCTGGCTTATTCCTTCAAAATGACTACTTAGATCCGGGGTACTGAACTCTCCCGTAGAAAATTCAACAATTGTATTTTCTTGTCCTTCTTTAGTAGCATCCAAGCTGTTTTGAAGAGACTCTCTTACCAGTAAATCAATCATAGGAATACTTTTATTTTGCAGAGACCTTAAGATTGAATCTCCATCCTGTGACATACTTTGGACATCATTTGGTGCTATTTTCAGTTCCAACCTGTATCCTCCTTGTATTCTTGCTCGTCTATATAGTCCTCATCATTCGTAATTTCATTAATTGAAGCTGATAAGTAAGTAGCTAAATTACCGCCTCTTGATTTTCCAGGTATAAGTATATTTAACCCTATTATTTCCTCAGGAAAATTCAGTGGGGCTCTCTGCTGATGGCTTTCCTTGTGTTTCTCTCTATATTCTTCTACGGAAAGTTCCCCTTTATCAACTCTATAAATAATCAGTTGAGGTACATCCCCCATACCATACTTTTCCCTAATAGAAAGAATTCCTGCAGTTCCCTGAGCTTTTTTATCTTCCTCTTCAATTTCTCGTGTAATTTCAATATCAGCAGTCAGATCCCTTGGAGAACGTAATGCTCCTATACTGACTATTTCTTCTGTACTTCTGTTTGTCAGTTTTGTTCTAGTAACTGGTTTAGGATTGTAACCGTGTATGTCCCATCCCCCTGTCTCTGAAGAATAACGTTCAATCTCCCCAGAGCTGCTCAAGATAACATTCCATTTTGTAAGTGTCTCAGTATTCTTTTCAAGCCAGCCTAGAAGCTCAGGTAATTTGCTCATCTTTTTATCCAGAGAACATACTTTATATTTTTCCAGAAAAGACTGGACTTCTTTATTGGAAACTTTGTGCCAGACCATTTTGCTTCTATTCTTTAATGGTTTATCCAGCTGATTAAGGAAATCTCTAGTTACATTTTTGTTATGACTTAAGATACTCCTGTCTTTCTCAAAGTATATAGTTTGTGTATTGTAGCCTGCGAAATCAAATTCTATTCCTTTAGCTGACTGCATCTTATTATTTGAAGTAATCCTTATCAGCTGATAATTGGGTGAATTCTTGACTCGTGGGGCAAAGTCTGCCGGTGTCATTCCATTGTTGGCATACCAAATTATTTCATTTTTAAGTTCTTCATTCATCTGTGCTAAAAACGTGTACCTCTCGTAAGCTAGTCTGTCCATCCAGATCCTAGGAAATAATTCATAGCTTTTTCTATAGCCAAACCATCTCGCCATCTGCATTAATGTATCCGCCTGATTAGTCGTTCTTAAAAAATATGTTGACACAAGACCTTCCAAAGTAAGCCCTCGAGACAACGTATTACCCCCAACGACTATGAAAGCCGGTGCCTTTTCAGGCATCTGGTTTTTATTAGGATATACTAGCCTCATAATTTGATCTTCGCTCTTTGAACGGCTGTTATCAATTACTAGATGGATTCCAGTATGATATTTCGGCGCTCCTTCATCTCCAATCGGTATATGACTAAGATATTCAGAATCTTGAAGATCCATAAGATACCTAAGTTCACTCTCAATTTCTTCCCATTCTGGGTAATCAGTGACCTTATCTTTTGAGGAATAGTCAGATAAAGCATTGAACAGGTCTTTTTTATCGAAACGTTTACTTTCACTAATATATAAACCACGCATTTGCTTCAGTGCTTCTTCTGATCCTTTGATGCTTCTCAAATAATCTTCAATAATTTTCGAGATTAAAGCGTGATGATTAATTTTAAAACTCGTGTGCACTAGCATTGAAACAGGCTTGTTATAATTTTTAGCCCTAAGTGCAGCAACAGATAAAATTAACCACTGTACAGATTCTTTCAGACTCTCAGTACATTCCACATAACTTTCTTCTTTTTGAGCATACCTTATAGTGTCTCTTTCATTGTTTTCAATATATCTAACAATATCTACAGAAGGTACAGTTTCCGGATCTTCAATTCCGAATATTTGTATTGCTCCAAAGTAATCTTCGGATGGCTCTAGAAGAGTGACAAAATCCTTAGGATATAAAGATTCTTCCCCAACTTCATTGAGCACATTAGCATATGGGGTGGCTGTGTAGGCGATGTAATTCATCCCAAGAAAATCTTTATGATGAACCATTTCCTTTATCAACCCGTTTATGGCTGTCTCATCTTCTTCAATATTTTTAGTGTTTATACTCGCCTGATCTGCCTCATCATCAATTATCAGAACTTTCATCTGAGATGCCTTATTTTTATCTGATTTTAACCAGTTAAAAAGGTTTTTGAGTCTAGTTTTATTTTTTAAACTGACCATGAAATATTTATCCTTACTGTTTACAGAAAGGTTTAAGGTAGAGACATCATGTGCTGGAAGACTTGATCTAAGCGAAGGATTATCTATTTGATGCCAGTGTAGATTCCCATTACCGGAAACATTCATATCTGAGTAAAGTCTATTGGCTGTCTGCTTTCTAAGGCTTTCGATCACTCCGGAAAGAACTATAAAAAAATTGAAGCCATTGTCTGCCGCCATTGCCATTAACCCTGCCATATTAGCTGTCTTCCCCGATTGAACATTACCAATTACCAATCCTTTAGTTGGCCCGTCTTCTCTGGTATCCATAGACAAAGATTGAAGTATCTGAAATGACGAATCTTTAATGTTGTTTATCGAACTTTTTGACCAGTTCTGTGATATTAGTTTATTTTCATACATCTTCCATGAAGAATTTTTTAAAGTCGGTATCTTAGCAGTACTGTTTACGTTTTTTCCTAATTTAGTTACATAAACATCTTTCTCAATAAAATGAAGTTCCTCGACCAGATCCTTCCATAATGAAGAAGTGAGTTCATTATGATCAAATCTATTTAGTGGAGCAATATATGTATTTAGCTTCTCCTGCAAGTTGGAACCATGGTACATTGATAACTCTTTGACTGCTTCCCAAGCGTAACTTGATTGTAAATTCTCAATAGTTTTTTTTACATTTTCAATTTTTTTATTATCTGCCATACCGATTCTCCTATATAATAATGTTTTCCCCGTTATCTGTATATTAACATATAAGGAAAATCTTTAAATGTGAATATTGCAAAAAGATTTGACTATCAAGAGTAAAATATCCATACTTATTAACACACATATTAATACTGCAGTCTCCATATTCGATAATTACCCTTTTTTTCTGATAATATATCTTTAAGCGGTGATCTTGATGGCCGACAAAATTACTAGGGAAATACGGAGCAGAAACACGTCCCAAATCCAATCCAAAAACACTAAACCAGAGCTTATTGTAAGAAAATACCTATTTGCACGTGGCTTACGCTACCGTCTACACTTGAGAGACCTTCCGGGAAGCCCTGACCTTGTTTTTCCAAAGTACAAGAAGGCTGTATTTGTTAACGGATGCTTATGGCATCGGCATAACTGCAGATATACTACTACTCCAAAAACAAATACAGAGTTCTGGTTAAAGAAATTTGCAAAAAATGTAGAAAGGGATGATAAAAACTATACTATGCTTAAAGACATGGGATGGGATATCATAATTGTTTGGAAATGCATGCTAAAAAAAGATTCAAGGGAAGGCGCCATAGAACTACTCTTTCATCAAATAGTTGATTAAAATAATCTGAGTAAGCTGTGCACCTCATATCCGCAGATATGAGGTGTTCCTTTTTATATTTAAGAACTCGGGAATGTACCATATCTTCGTGATATGGTACATTCGACCTTTCAGATTGCCGCTCAATAGCTCATAACCTCAAGATATGACCCATTCGCCCTTCCATAGAGCTTCCCAATAGCTCATAAACCCATCATATGGTCTATTCGCACGTCGGAAGCTCGGACATTTACTCAAATCAACTACATCTGCGTATAAAAAACGGATCGTTCTCAGTTTTACGAGACGATCTGTTTCTTTTATTAAGGCGTTTCTCCACTGAACAGTTCTTTGATCACTTTTATCAGCTTATCATTGAATGCCTTCTGATCCGATGTGACTTCCGATGAAGTATTCACCAGCAGACTGATATAGAATTTTGGTGCATGAGTCAGTTCCAATTTGACGAGGTCAGCCCGGTCTCTGACAAGCAAGTCAATCATCAGTCCGGCACTCATTCCTGACGCGATCATTGAGTTAGCAGTCTGAATTTCATTCGTAAATTGAACTCTAGATTGGTCAATCGCGTTGGCTTTGGCCCATTTGTCGAACATCCTCTGATGGGTATAGCCCTTTGCCAGTGTCACGAAACTTGTCTCCTTGAGCATCCGTGCATTCAGACGCTTATATTTAGCTAGGGGATGATGCGGGGCGACCCAGACATGCATCTCTCTCACTGCAATGGGAATCTGCGTCAGCCATTTCTCTTTGAACTCAGGAACATCACTGCCTACGATTGCTGATGAGATCTGATTGGTTTTCACCATGTCATACATCATATCTGAACTTTCCTCTTCAACTAATTTGAGTGACGGCAGATAATCGGACAGATGCGGCATAATCGACGGAAGAAAATGGCCACCAATCGTTGGCAGAAAACCCAGATGGACTTCTCTGGTCTCCATATCATGGAGATCTTTTTTTGTCTTGTCGATCAGATCGATGATTTCCTGTGAGCGTTTGTAAAGCAGTTCCCCCGTTTCAGTCAGCTGAACACTTTTTGAGGAACGATCACGACTGATCAATCTCGTATTAAATTCATCTTCAAGTCGCTTCAACGCGATTGATATGGATGGCTGGGAAATATAGAACGCTTCCGCAGCCTCCGTGAAGCTCCGCGTTTCTGCTAGCTGCCTAAAATAATAAAGATCCTGTAATTTCATTTTCCCTTGCTCCTTCTAATAAAGTGACAATTATCACGATGTCTAGTCTTATAAATAATATTTATAATACCATAAAAAGCCTATATTCCATAATGTGTAAACGGTTGCTATAGTATGTTTTGTAGACAACGCTTTCACAGTCGTCACCGAATGATCTCTTATTTTGCTCATCTTAATCTCGGCTGAGTTCATTTTTATTCACGACTGGTTAAGCCTTAAATCAATCAAGGAGGGAAAGATATTGAAAATCATCAAACAGCTTTTCTGGCTCTTCCTGTTCTCCTTTTTAGGTGAGCTGCTCTCTTATCTCAGTCCCATTGCGGTTCCGGGAAGCGTGCTGGGTATGGTACTGCTCTTTACAGCTCTGCAGTTCAACTGGATCGGGATGGAACAGGTCGAGGATGCCGGCGAATGGCTGACAAATAATATGGCCATACTTTTTATCCCGGCTGGGGTAGGTCTGATGACACACTTCGGCATCATCAGTTCAATCTGGTGGCAGCTGCTGGTCGTCATTTTTATTTCAACTACTCTGATGATTGCTCTGGTCGGCGTCGTTGTTCAACTGATTATCAGAAGATCTAGAATACGATCCGAACAGCGTACAGGACGCGTCAGTCCACAATGGAAAGGAGAGAAAGTCAGTGATCCAGGAACTCGCAGCTAATCCATTTTTCGGCATCGTTCTGTCCGTTTCTTTCTACCTCATCGGACAGCAGCTTCATAAACGGTGGCCGATACCTATTTTTACCCCACTGGTCTTTGCCATAGTAATGACGATCGTCACTTTGCTTCTGCTGGATATCTCGTATGAGACCTACTTTAACGGGGGACAGTATATCAACATGTGGATCACTCCCGCAACGGTGGCTCTGGCTATCAAGTTGAAGAAGAATATCGCTCATCTGAAAGAAAATGTATCCGCTATCTTATCTGGCATTGGAATCGGCGTCGTTTTTCACACAGTGATCATTGTCCTGCTCAGCCTGATGTTTCAGTTCAATGAAGAGCTGGCTGCCACACTGTTTCCAAAATCAGTGACGACTCCGATTGCCTTGGGTGTATCTGAATCTCTCGGAGGTATTGCTTCTCTCACAGTAGCTGTCGTTGTCTTCACAGGGGTACTGGGAGCGGTCGTCGGTCCAACGATTTTCAAATGGCTGAAAGTGACTGAACCCGTTGCACAAGGCGTGGCAATGGGGTCCGGATCACATGCCATGGGAACGACTAAAGCAATCGAAATGGGAGACGTTCAAGGAGCCATGTCCGGCCTGGCTATTGTCCTGACCGGTATCGCAGTTGTCATTCTGGCCCCTGTCGGCCTGCTGCTGATACAGCTTCTGTTCAGCTAATTTATTTATCATTTAACACACAGACTATATAAAATGGAGGAATTTACAATGGAACAGACAAAACAAGAATACCTTGCACCTAGTGAAGTAAAAGAATTGGATATCGTCAATACCTATGAACTTGAAATGCTTGCGGGAGAAGTCGTGCCTCAAGGCGGATATGACTACATTTCCGGCGGATCTGGTGACGAATACACATTGAGACAGAACGTCGAATCATTCAACCACAAAGGCATCCTTCCACGTGTACTGGCAGATGTCGAGAATCCTGATACACGAACCAGCATTCTGGGTCATAACATTACAGCGCCATTCATCATGGCTCCGATTGCTGCTCACGGTCTGGCTCACCAGACAAAAGAAGCCGGGACGGCTAAAGGCGTGTCCGAATTCGGAACGATCATGTCCATCAGTGCCTATTCCGGTGCCAAATTCGAAGAAATCGAAAAAGGACTGAACGGTTCACCGCGCTGGTTCCAGATTTACATGAGTAAAGACGACGAACTGAACAAAGCTATTGTGGATGAAGCGAAAGCCGACGGAGCAA
Organism: Alkalibacterium thalassium; assembly: GCF_900101165.1. Classification (GTDB taxonomy): domain Bacteria; phylum Bacillota; class Bacilli; order Lactobacillales; family Carnobacteriaceae_A; genus Alkalibacterium; species Alkalibacterium indicireducens. The sequence goes on from NZ_FNFK01000039.1 coordinate 18,854, forward strand.
CTGCAATCATCTTGACCGCAGACTCTACTCTTTCAGGGAACCGCGAAAAAGATATGCGCAACAAGTTCGTCTACCCATTCGGTATGCCGATCGTCTCACGTTATCTGACTGGTACTGGAGAAAAAATGTCACTCAATAATATCTATGCGCAATCCAAGCAGAAAATCAGCCCGAAAGACGTAGAGTTCTTGACAGACTATTCCGGTCTTCCTGTCTTTGTGAAAGGCATCCAGTCTCCTGAAGATGCTCTTCTAGCCATCGGTGCCGGGGCTGCTGGGATCTGGGTTTCAAATCACGGAGGCCGTCAGCTGGATGGTGCGCCAGGATCATTCGATACACTTGAACGCATATCTGAAGCTGTTCAGGGCCGTGTCCCTATCGTCTTTGATTCAGGCATCCGTCGCGGCGAGCATATCTTCAAAGCACTCGCAAGCGGAGCGGATGTCGTAGCTATCGGACGGCCTGCACTATACGGCCTGGCACTAGGCGGATGGAAAGGCGTCAAGAGCGTATTCGACTACTTCCACACCGATCTGAAGCGCGTCATGCAGCTCGCAGGGACGCAGACTGTCGAAGACATCAAGCACACCAAACTGTTCGACCAGAAGTAACCAAAAGAAAACCTCTCAGGACGCTGATATCCAGGTCCTGAGAGGTTTTCTTTTTATTTAATTTTATTCAGACAATAATTGTTTACATTCTCACTTTATTTTAAATACAGCTTCTGGTCATTAATTTCCCATACTTGGTCCGCTACTCTATCCACGAAGTATTTATCATGAGAGGTAAAAAACACGGTGCCTTTATAATCTCTCAATAAATGTTCTAGTGCCTCGATTGTCGAGAGATCGATAAAATTGGTTGGTTCATCAAGCACGATGA
>NZ_FNFK01000013.1:0-22242 GCF_900101165.1 Alkalibacterium thalassium
GGAGCTCTGAATATCGCCCAAACAACCTAACTCATATGGTCACAGTATGAGTGCCCATGGAGCTATAGGCTCTGCCATGGGAGGGGTGATGGCACACCCTTAAACTTAAGGCTTGAACAAAACAGAAATGGCCTGCGTTCGACAAAGCACTTAAGAATCCCACTGCTTTAGCTGTGGGAGTGTCAACCGAACTTTGTCCTGAGTTATGCGCTAGACTAAAACAAATCTGACATCAATAAAAATTGACAACTAACTTAAATATAGGAGTCGGTCAGAGTCATGTACTCATCGATATCTGCCAAAACTTCATCAATTGCGGCCTGCCAGAAATCAGGTTGTGTCAAGTCGACGTTCAAGTGTTTTTCAGCCAGATCTTCAGTCGTCATGCTGGCCGTGTCTCTAAGCAGTTCACGGTAGTCATCTTCAAAGGCCGATTCCTGATTCTTCGCATGAGAATAGATCCCCAGGCTGAACAGGAAACCGAATGTATACGGGAAGTTATAGAACGGCACTCCAGTAATATGGAAATGCAGTTTACTTGCCCAGAACATTGGGTGATAGGTGTCTAGCGCGTTCTGGAATGCTTCTTTTTGAGCATCTTCCATCAGCTGGCTCAGTTCCTTCTCGTCAAGCAGCCCCTTCTGTCTCTGTTCGTAAAAACGTGTTTCAAACAGGTAACGGCTATGAATATTCATGAACATGACAGCAGCACGTGAGATTTTGCTGTCCAGAAGAGCGATTTTTTCTTCAATAGACTCAGCTGCCTCGACTGTCGCACTCGAGATAACCATTTCACATAATGTTGATGCAGTTTCCGCTACATTCATTGCATAGCGACGGTTCAGATGAGGTAGATCCCTCATAACATGACTATGGTAGGCGTGGCCCAGTTCATGAGCAAGTGTCGATACATTGTTAGCTGAACCGGAAAAAGTCATGAACACGCGGGATTCGCCACTCTTAGGCAAGTTGGAACAGTAGGCGCCAGGACGCTTACCATCTCGATCTTCGGCTTCCACCCAATTTTGCTTGAATGCAGTTTCAGCCAGTTCTTTCATCTCCTGACTGAATGAGGCAAAGTGCTCGACGACGAAAGACTGAGCTTCTTCAAATGAATAAGATTTAGGCTCGAAAGCTCCTAATGAAATAGGGGCGGTCACGTCTGCCCAGTTGAGCTTGTCTTTGCCCATCAGCTTGGCCTTGCGATTAAGGAAGTCTACCACTTTAGGTTTGTTTTCGGTAATCGTATCCCACATCATATCCAAGGTGTCCTTTTTCAGACGGTTGTATTCCAGAGCAGGATCAAGGAAATGGTCTTCTCCTCTGAGCTCATAGGTCTGTAGTCGGAACCCTGCCAGATGATTTAAAGTATCAGCAAACAGTGGCGCCTTGGCGTGCCAGGTCAGCTCCCAGTTATCAAGCAGAGATTCTCGGACAGCAGGGTCCGGATCCCCTGATAACTTATTGGCTGCCTGACCGGCTGACAGTGTGGATAACTCTCCATCTTTTTTAAACGGCACACGAATACTGTTCACTAAAGACTGATAGACGTTCCCAAAGCCTTCCAGACCATCCAGTGAGAGCTGCTGTATGATGCGTTCTTCTTTTTCAGATAAAAGCTTTTTACCTTTTTCTCTTTTTTCATCCAGGTTGAAGGAACTATGTTTAAGTCCTTCATGAGCAATCAGTTCAGTCCATTGATCTTCAGGAACAGCTTTCAGTTTTTTCATAAATAAAGTCTCTACATCGCTCATCTCACTGCCCAGACGGCTGAGCTCATTGACCCGTTTGGCCGCCTTGGTATCATTAACATTAGCAGAAAGGATGCCTCTTGAAAATGTCGATGCTTCTGATAAGTTGTCAAAAGCAGTCTGGCGCTTGTCCAGAAAATCGAGCAGCTCAGTAGTATGAGAATTGGCCTGCTCAGCCGACCAGTTTATAATCAGTTTTTTAGCTTCTGAAATCGTCTCTCTGATGCCGTCAATAAACTGACTCAGTTCCTCAGAATCACTTCCCCCTTTAAAAATCCGTTCCATATCCCAGTTCAATTGTGTTTGCATAGAGTCTCCCCCTCGTTGATTTGGTATCATTGTATCGTTTTTTCCTTTTCATATAAAGGGACATCAGTTAGAATAATAGTATTGACTAATGGGGTGTGTAAAAATATGAGAAAAAAAGCAAGTACTGCAGATAACATCTATCTTCTTTCTGCCTTTGCTGTGATGGCTATTTTGTACTACAGTTCCTCTATGAGCTATCAGGAGCAGTCGGTCCAGCCAATTCTTAATCAATGGTTTGAAAATGAACCGTTCAGAGGGCTGCTGGAGCGTATGGCATTCATGTATGCAGGCAGTGAAGTCAGTATCGAGGCAAGTGGATATGTCGGCTTTATTGAATTTTTTATTCGAAAAGGGGCCCATTTCATTTCTTATTTCTTTTTAGGCCTGTTCTGGTACTTAGGATTAAGAAACAGAGTGGACAATCCGTACTTAACTGTACTGCTGGCTGTGATGCTATCGATAGGCTATGCGTCATTTGATGAATTAAGACAGTCCTTTCATCCAAACCGGACAGCGTTGATGGAAGATGTCATTCTGGATACTGCAGGAGCTGTGACTGGGATCATTTCCGGCCTGCTGTCCACTAAACCACGCAGAAGGCGAGCGCGTGTCAAAGTCTGATCCAACGGACTAACTAAAGACGACAATGAAAGCGTAACCTGACTGCCTTGAATGACAAAAGATTTTTGGTATAATAACAAAGGACAAACACTAAGATCAGGAAAGAGGAAATAGAATGGCAGGACATTCCAAGTGGAAAAATATTCAGCATCGTAAAGGTGCACAAGATGCAAAAAAAGGAAAGATTTTCCAGAAATTGTCAAAAGAAATCTATCAGGCTGCAAAAGATGGCGGTACTGATCCCGATACGAATGCTGCACTGAGACTGGCTGTAGACAAAGCCAAGGCAAACAATATGCCTAACGACAATGTCGACCGCGCAATCAAGCGTGCCACTGATTCAGGTCAGGGAGCTGACTATAAAGAAGTGCTGTATGAAGGATACGGACCAAGCGGAATTGCTGTTCTGGTTTATGCCCTAACTGATAACCTTAACCGCTCGAGCACAAATATTCGAGTGGCATTCGACCGTAATGGCGGATCGATGGGAGAAAAAGGATCGGTCAACTATATGTTCGACCGCAAAGGCTATATTGCAATCAGCAGAGAAAATCTCGATATCGATGAAGACGACATGCTGATGCACGTACTGGAAGCTGGCGGAGAAGATCTGGAAACGTCCGACGATGTCTTTGAAATCTATACCGAAGCAACGGAATTCGCTCAAGTACGGGACGCACTGAAAGAAGCAGGTTTCGAGCTGGACCAGTCGGAACTGACGATGATTCCACAGACCACTGTACCTGTTCCTGAGGATAAAGTCAGTGTGTTTGAAAAACTGATCGATGCTCTTGAAGATGATGATGACGTCAGCGACGTTTACCATAATGCAGACATTTAAAATAATTTCACTTAATAGGCACTGGACAGAAAATTTGTCCAATGTCTATTTTTTTTCGTCACTTTTAAGATAAAAGAACAATATATATAGTAGACAGAAATATTTTATGGAGGGGTGGTAAAACTGGATACCGAATTATTCGCACAGCATCTTCTGACAGTCGCTGATTCTTACCGAACGAGTGATATACATGTTCTGCCGGAACAGAAACACTATGATATCTATTTCCGGTTGAATGGACAGATGGACAAACAGTTCTATCTGGATAGAGAAGAAGGGGGACGGCTCATATCGTTATTTAAATACTTGTCGAATATGGATGTCGGTGAGAAAAGGCGACCTCAAAGCGGATCGATGACGTTTCAGCTCGAAAAGAAGGCCATTGACCTGAGATTCTCCACGATCAGTAACTATCAGAGTCAGGAGTCTCTGGTGATCAGGCTTTTAAAGCAGAAAGAAACAGACGTGTCAGACATTGGAACATTCTTTCAGTATGAATGGCAGCAGCTGAAAAAACTGGCCGATGCAAAATCAGGGCTCCTTCTCTTTTCAGGTCCAGTTGACTCAGGCAAGACGACTACGATGTATCATCTGGTTAAGAACAGGATAAGAGGTGAAAAACAGCAGGTGATTACAGTAGAAGATCCTGTTGAGATTGAAGAAGTCTCCTTCCTGCAGACACAGGTCAATGAGACGGCGGGCGTATCATATGAACACTTGCTGAAAAGTTCTCTCAGACATCACCCGGATGTTATCATCGTTGGAGAAATAAGGGATGAAGAAACGGCACGAATGGTCATTCGAGGCGCCCTGACTGGTCACCTGATCGTAGCATCGATCCATGCCAAGAACTGCACGGGGGTCATATCCAGGCTGATGGAACTGGGAATTAGTCGGCCATTGCTCCAGCAGACACTGATAGGGATATCTTTTCAGACGCTGCTTCCACTTTACTGTCCCTTGTGTGAAACAAACTGTCGAACCTTCTGTACCCATTATCCCAGAGATCAGAAACGTGCCGCTTTATTCGAAGTCAGAACTGGGGAAGCACTCAAAAGGAGTCTGGGGGAGTCGGGAGAAAAGAAATCCCGTGAAGATGCGTCACGTTCATTTAATCATTTACTGGAAAAGGTGACTGCCTATGGCTATATTTCGAAACAGACCTGCGACCGCTACCTCATTCCTGAGCACTAGGGTCCTTTACCTCCAGGGTCGCTTTCTGTCGCGACTTGGAAGACTTCTGGGAGAAGGGTTTTCCATGAAAGAGGCACTGGACTTCCTGAGAACACTCGAAAAAAAGGAAGCGGCGGGATGGGCAGAAACGATCAGACAGGAAATACTTGAAGGAGGAGAACTGTCAGCTGGAGTCAGACGATGCGGCTTTCCCGAATCGGTGAGCACACAGATTCACTTTGCTTTGTATCATGGACACCTACATGAAGCCATATCGCATGCGGGGCGGCAACTGATGAAACGATCAGAGCGCAAACGAAAGCTACTTAGCATTATTCAGTACCCGCTGATGCTGACAGGCTTTATTGTAGTCATGCTGTTTATGATGCGGTACATTCTCATCCCTCATATTGAACAGATTACTTCGTTCCAGTCCGAGGTCATGCCGTTGAGCACGCGTTTGATTGTTATGCTGGTCTACCGGACACCCGAGGGCCTGGCACTGTTTGCTGGTCTGATCACAACAGCAATTCTCATATTTAAAAAAGCGAACAGCAGGAAAAGTGAAGTCGAGAAACTGAATACACTCACCAGATGGAGCCGCTCCACATTATTCACGCTTTACTGGAGCCAGTATTTTGCTTACGAGTGGGGCCAGCTGATCAAGGGAAGCTGCAGTCTCCTTGAAGTCATCACAATTATGAAAGGAGAGCAGAGCTCGAAGCTGGTCAAGGATATAGGGAAGCGAATCGAGAATGAAATGCTTAAGGGTCTGTCTTTTTCTGAAGCTCTAACCCCCTATCATTTTTTAAACGAAGAGCTGAAGGAAGTGATTCGTCAGGGTGAGCTTTCCGGAAAACTTGGCCATGAACTGACAATGTTTGCCCACAGCTGTGAAGAGGATTTTGACCGGAAGACAGAACAGCTGATGGCTCTGATCCAACCCATTGTTTTTGTAGGTGTTGCATTAGTCATTGTTGCGATTTATGCCGCTCTGCTGCTCCCCACATTTACTGTTATGGATACATTTTAAAGGAGGAAAAATAAATGATAAACAGATTACGCAATAGATTAAAGAAGGAAAATGGTTTCACACTGATTGAAATGTCTCTGGTCCTGCTGATCATATCTGTGCTCCTGTTATTGTTCGTCCCTAACCTGTCCAAAAGACAAGAATCAGCAAACGATACTGGAACTGATGCGATCGAAACAGTCCTGCAGAGCCAGGTGGATTTGTATAAAATACAAGAAAAGAAAAACCCTGAAAGTTTCGATGTAATGGAAAATGAACAGTATCTGACACCTAATCAAGCCGATCGGGCCAATAAAGAATTTCAGTTGAATGGCGGCATTGTGACGAAAAAAGCTAATTGACAGGTGAATAATGACGTGGTCAATGAATAAAGAAGAGGGCATGACGCTGATCGAAACACTACTGGTGCTCACTGCTCTGTCCATTATTATCTCAATACCTGCTGTTCAGTTCAGTCGACTCAAAGAAAGATCTGAAACAGCCCTGTTCTTTGAAACCTTTCAGTCGAGTGTCACCCTCATGCAGAACTATGCGATACTTAATGATAAATGGACAGTCATCGAATTCAGGCGTCCACTTAAAGATATATCATTCAGAGTAGCGGGTGAACGGGGGCATCCGATCGAACACAAACTGTCTCTGCCGGATCACATCTCATTATTGAATGATCTGACTGAATTCAGGTTTTCAAGAGGGACGGGACATATAAGCGGACATGAGGTCATCAGATTCCGCACACCGGAAGGAATTGTAGAGTTTGCCTTCCAGCTGGGAAGTGGCCGATATGAAATCAGGTAAATGGAGAAAAAGCGGAGGGTTCATCCTTATGGAAGCCCTGATCAGCTTGAGTCTGATCACACTAGCAGTATGCAGCATGCTTCCGTTCCTTGTGGATACTTTTGTAATCAGAGAAGAAGCAAAACTAAACGTGGAAACCAGCAGAGTTCTTTACGAAACAGCTCAGTTCTGGGATAGAACATATCAGTCGAATGCGATGATGGTGGACGGCAAGCTGATCGTAGTTATTGAAAATGACAATCGAATCACAGTCAAAGGAGAGAAAATCAGTGATCAGATGGTGGAAATCCTGTCAGTCAAATGGAAAAAATGATCACGGACTGACTTTGATCGAATGCCTCGTTACTATCCAGGTCATAAGTGCTATGGTCCTGCTTTTTTCTTTCGCTCTCAGCCAGTTTACAGCACTTGAAAGACAGGTGAATGATGACAGACAGATCGAGTGGCACCTCTTCTTGAACTATCTTGAACAGGATCTGAAAGACAAGGTGGTCACGGATGTGAAGGGTGAGACGATTACTTTCAAAAAGGTGGTGGATGGTGTAGTGCAGGAGGAGCCCGTGACCTACAATCGCTATAAAAATCTATATAGGAGAAGTGTCCGTGGACTGGGGCATCATCCTGTTCTAATGAGGATCAGCACCTTCTCAGCCAAAAAGAAAGATGACCAGCTGATATTAAAGGTCACTTTTGATAACCTGGAATCATACAGAGGCATAGTGAAGGTGGTGGATCATGTTCTGGAGTAAGGGCTTCGCAGATTCTGTACGAAGCGATGAGGGGAGCACGCTATTGTCTGCACTCATGATGCTCATGTTTACTTCGTTCCTATTGTTGTCATCGATCACAGTCCTCAAGCATCAGATGATCCAGTACAGGCAGACGGCTCTCAGCTATGAAGCCAGAACGATGATTGAAATGACAGAAGTTCTTTTAAAAGATGATTTTGATGATGATCAGTCTTATCCCAGTGAAGTGAGGTTTTCATCAGGGCGCACAACAGTGAGCAGACTCACCGATACACGATTCCTTATCAAGGCAGAACTGAACAATCAGCATACTAGTCAGAAAATAATTGAGCTGGCAGTGAAGCCTGTAGAACCGAGTACACCCCTAAAAACAGACGAAAACATTGATGACGATGCAGTGGTAGATAAGCCCGAGGCCATACCAGAAGTCAAGAATGTAAATGACCATCAGGATGAATGAAACAAAGATACTCAGCATAAATTGATTTGAGCATCAGTGGGCCAGACTGAAGAGAGCCTGCTGATGCTTTTCGCTGTTCAGCTGTCCTGAATATAGGTGCTGGGAACCGGATGTACAATGGCTGCCCATTCGTTTCTTTTTTAATTCAGCTTTGCTATAATAAAACAGATGAACGAAGAGCTGTACGATAAATTATAGAATTGGGTGTTGAAATGTTACGAGTAAAAGCCATTCAAACAGAACTGAAGAAACAGGAGCTTGATGCACTGCTGGTTACGAGTCCGTTTAATCTCCGCTATGTCTCCAACTTTACGGGAACAACTGGACTGGGTGTCATCACTCACGACAAAGCCTACTTTGTCACCGACTTCCGCTATACTGAACAGGCTGCTGAGCAGGCAGAAGGGTACGAAATCATCCAGAACACTGGACCGATTTTTGATGAAGTCAAAGCATTAGTTGAAAAAGAATCGATTTCCAACCTTGGATTCGAGACAAATTTCATGACTTTTTCAAATTACGAACTGCTGAATTCACTTGTAGAATGCAGGCTGACTCCTGTAAGCGGCCTTATCGAGTCCTTAAGAGAAATCAAGGAAGAAAGCGAAATTGAAACAATACAGAAAGCAATTAAGATCACTGAATACGCCTTCGAAGAAATCCTTCATTTCATCAAACCTGGCGTGACAGAGATAGAAGTAGCCAATAAACTGGATTTTCTGATGAGAGAAGAAGGTGCCAGTGGAGTATCATTCGATACGATCGTGGCCAGCGGAAAGCGTTCTGCAATGCCACACGGAGTAGCGAGTGATAAGGTTATCGAACAGGGGGACATGATCACGATCGATTTCGGGTGCTACTATAACGGATATGTATCAGATATGACTCGTACATTTGCATTAGGTGACCCTGGAGTAGAGCTGAAGAAGATTCATCAGATCGTTCTCGACGCAAATCAGAAAGTAACAGAGCAGATCAGGGCTGGAATCACTGGTAAGGATCTGGACGCTGTAGCCAGGGATTATATTACAGAAAAAGGGTATGGTAAAGCGTTCGGGCACTCAACTGGACACGGGATCGGACTTGAAGTGCATGAAGGCCCTGGAATCAATTTCAAGAATGAAAATGTACTGGTCAGCGGAAATGTCATCACAAACGAACCTGGGATCTATATTCCTGGACTTGGTGGCGTTAGAATCGAAGATGATCTGGTCGTCACTGATAGTGGCAGCAGAAACCTTATGAGCGTATCAAAAGAACTGATTCAGCTTTAAGGAAAGCCTTGTGAAGAGTAGTGATTTCAAATAGGTTTTCGCTTTAACGTAATTCCGAAAGAAGTCTCCCACTTCTAAACGTATGGGTACGAAGCACCAGTGAAAGTGGGAGATGAATGTCGGTCAAGCGATAGCTTGAAGTCGCGAACTTCCGTTTCATTTGGTATACTTCTTGTGTAGACGAAAATCAAGTCTATACTTAGGCGATAACCAAGCCTACTAAGTATTCCTTGGCATTAGCCAAGGAAAAGAAAACCTATAAGGCAGGGACTGCCTTTTGAGCCTACCCATATCCGATTCCTCTGTCTGCATGAATTTTGTGCAAACAAGAATGGAGTTCGTAGGAAGCTCCCACTTCAAAATCCAAAGGATTTAAGTGGTGGGTAGTTCACATCATGTTACAATAAAGAGAGAATTAAAATACGTTTTATTTATGCCGTATTTTAAATTAGGAGGAAAACAGGTAATGATTTCAACAAGTGAATTTAAAACAGGTCTGACGATTGAATACGATGGAAGCATCTGGAGAATCATGGACTTCCAGCACGTAAAACCAGGAAAAGGTGCGGCATTTGTCCGTTCTAAACTTAAAAATCTGAGAACCGGTGCAATTCAGGATAAAACATTCCGTGCTGGCGAAAAGATGGAAACCGCTCATATCGAAACGAAAGAGATGCAGTATCTTTATGAGAATGGTGGAAACCACGTCTTCATGGATACTCAGACATATGAACAACTTGAAATTCCTGGCGAACGTATTGAAGATGAACTGAAATTCATGAAAGAAAATATGGAAGTCGAAATCATGATGTACGGCCATGAAGTCCTTGGTGTTGAACTTCCTAAAAAAGTCGAGCTGAAAGTGGTAGAAACAGAGCCTGGAATCAGAGGCGACACAACAGGCGGAGGATCCAAGTCTGCAACACTTGAAACTGGGGCAGTTGTAACTGTACCTTTATTCGTCAACGTTGATGACATGCTGGTCATCAACACAGATGAAGGAAGCTACGTTTCCCGAGCTTAATCATTATATCGATTCAGTAAAAGGAGGAAGAGTGATGAGTGAAAGAATAGTCGATACAAATAGAACAAATCTACTAGGTGAAATCGAAGTGGCTCCTGAAGTACTGGAAGTCATTGCCGGTATTGCTGCCAACGAAGTGGATGGCGTCTATGCCATGCAAGGCCGCTTCTCTAAATCAATGAAAAATGTTTTCGGCAAAGCCAATCATAAAAAAGGTGTTCATTTGAATACAGATGAAGACGGGCTGAAAGTAGATATATACTGCTACTTCAAATTTGGCGTGAATGTGCCTGTCGTAGCTCAGACCATTCAGCAGCGAGTACGCGAACAAGTGCTGCATATGACCGATATTTCACTTGCTGAAGTGAACATTCATATTGCAGATATTGTACCTGAAAAAACTACAATCCAGGAATTGTTCGATCTGGATACGGAAGAAGATGAAAAATAGTGACTACTGTAAGGCGTGTGATAAGGGAAAAAGCCTTTCAGTCTCTTTTCCAGTTATCCACACATGATGAACTGACCGCTGATCAGGCCATTCGACTGGCATTGGAAAGTACCTTGTCTTTTGATGAGGGGCGTACGATCGAAGAGGCTATGAAAGATGCGTTGCCTGAGGAAAAGAATACTCAGCAAATCGTGACTGATGCGCTGCATTATCTCAGAAGACTGGTTGTCGGTACAAGAGATAACAAAGAAGTGATCGATGAGACAATCACCAGACATCTAAAAAACTGGTCTTTGAATCGTCTTGAACGTACCAACAGGCTGCTGCTTGAACTGGCTGCATATGAACTGCTTTTTGAAGCAGAGACGGATAAGCGTATCGTCATGAATGAAGCGATCGAGCTGGCTAAGACATTCAATGATGAAAAGGCAAGTAAATTCATAAATGGTGTCCTGCAGAGCATTGCAGATGAGAATAAAGTTTGAGCACTTTTTTCTGTCAGATATCCGCCAGTTCGGGATATGAAGAAATGAAATGTGACGCAGACAGCAAGAGAGGGCGGGGAAATAGAGTGTAGACCACATTCTATTTTTTTGCTCTTTTTATTTTCATCCAGCATCAGAACTTTAGAAAGGAGTTTGCTATGAGTGAAGACTACCTTACTGTCTCCCAGCTGACGACATATGTAAAAAGAAAATTTGATTACGATCCTTATCTTGAACGTATTTTTGTTAAGGGAGAGATTTCGAATTACAATCCTCACCGCAGGAATTCTCATCAGTATTTCAGCATTAAAGATAAAGATGCCAAACTGTCAGTGGTCCTGTTTCAGCGGGAAGCCAGAAAACTGAACGTCGAACTGGAAGAAGGCATGAGTGTTATGGCTGTAGGTCGCTTGTCTGTTTATGAAAAGAACGGGACTTACCAGCTCTATATTGAACACATTGAACCAGAAGGACTTGGACAGCTCTATGCAGCTTATGAAAAGACTAAAAAGAAACTGACCAAAGAAGGCTGGTTCGATGCATCACGCAAACAGCCCCTGATTCGCTTTCCTAAAAGAATTGCTGTGGTAACCAGTCCGAGCGGAGCAGTAATCAGAGATATTCAGACAACTATAGAAAGACGATTTCCTATAGTTGAACTCACTCTTTACCCTACTTTAGTTCAAGGAGACAAAGCCGCCGATTCGATCGTAAAAAGCATTAAGAAGGCGGACAGGACGGGCGATTTCGATACGATCATTGTCGCCCGGGGAGGCGGATCGTTTGAAGACCTGTTTCCATTTAATGAAGAAAAAGTGGCACTGGCAATTGCTCATGCGAAGACACCAGTCATATCATCAGTTGGACATGAAACGGATACGACACTTGCAGATCTTGCCGCAGACGTCAGAGCTGCGACACCAACTGCAGCAGCTGAACTGGCGGTACCTGTATTGACGGAAGAAATAGGTAAAATCGATCTGACAAGACAGAGACTAGTCCAGGCGATGCAGACACTTATTCGTCAGGAAAAAGAGCGGGTAAAACGAATGGAGCAATCGTATATATTCAGGCAGCCCGAGCGGTTGTATGATGGATACAGCCAGAATCTTGACCAGCTCACGGATCAGCTGATCAGAAGCACGGATCAGAGGCTTCAGTCGGCACGTCAGAAGAGGGATATGCTGAATCAGCAAGTGCGTGCCTACAATCCTATGTCCCGAATCAGACAAGCTAAAATTGATAATGAGAGACTTGAAAAGCAGCTATATACAGTATCAAGGCAAGCTGTCGAAAACAAGTCAAGACAAGTGGATCATCTTATTCAGTCGCTGGATCTTCTTTCCCCACTAAATATTCTCGGAAGAGGATTCGCAGTCGCCAGACAAAATAAGACTATTATCAAGTCAACTGAACAGATTAATATAAATGAGTCACTGGATGTTACCATTTCAGACGGAACAGTCAAAGCGAATATAACTGGAATCAGTAAAGACACGCTTATAAATAAAAGCAGCGAGGAGTAGAAGCAGTGGATAAAGAAAAAACGTTTGATGATGCAATGAAGGATCTTGAAGGAATTGTTCAGAAGCTGGAGCAGGGGGATGTCCCACTTGAAGAAGCACTCGATCAGTTTCAGGAAGGAATCAATCTGAGCCGATACTGCAAACGCATTATAGAGGATGCAGAAAAAACAGTTACACGTATGGTCAATGAAGATAGCAGCGAAGATACTGCCGATAACTGATAAAAGACTGATAAATCAGATGACATGAAACTTAGGGTTATTGAAGATACAATGACACGATGAATCGTGAGTAGTCGATTACTAAAAGATTAAAGGAGTATCAAATGAATTTTCAGACATTCGTTAAAGATTTTAAATACCCATTCGAACAGTATATGAGGGAGGCTGTCCCGGACAGTAGCAGAACTCAGCTGGAAGCATCCATGCGCTACTCCCTTGAAGCTGGAGGTAAACGCCTGAGGCCACTGATTCTTTTCGCTGTTCTCAAAGCATTCAACAAACCGGTCGAGCAGGCTTTCCCATATGGGGCAGCACTTGAGATGATCCACACCTACTCACTGATCCATGATGATCTTCCAGCAATGGATGATGATGACCTTAGAAGAGGGAAACCGACAAACCACATAGAATATTCCGAAGCGACTGCTATCCTTGCAGGAGATGCACTGCTGACCAAGGCCTTTGAACTGATGACGCATGGAGCAGCGGACGATGCCATCAAGCTTAAACTGATCAGATCTTTATCTCAAGATGCAGGTCACGAAGGGATGGTTGGCGGACAGCAGGCGGATATGAACGGGGAACATACTACCTTGACGCTTGAAGAACTGGAGTCGATCCATGCAAGAAAAACAGGCAAGCTTATCCGTTTTGCTTTCTACGCCGGAGGACTTCTTGCAGATGTGAAAAATGAAACAGTTACTGATCTTGAAGAAATGGCCTATACTTTAGGACTGGCTTATCAGGTGAGAGATGATATCCTGGATGTTCAAGGGGATGAAAAAGATTTAGGTAAGCGGACTGGAGCGGATGCCAGATTAGGAAAGAGTACCTACCCGGCATTACTAGGGCTTGAAGAGGCAAATGATCTGTTTAGGGAGAAGCTTGAAAAAGCACTGACATTGAACAGCCAGATTAAAGAGCGTGAGGCTGTTTATGACGACGAACTGCTGGCATCCTTCATTCGCTCATTAGAAATCGAAGCATTGTCTTGAGGTGAGGACATGAAAAAAGAACGTGCAGATGACCTGCTGATCCGTCAGGGTTGGGCAGAAGATCGTGAAAAAGCGAAACGACTTATTATGTCGGGTAAAGTTTATACAAGCAAGGAAGAACAGATTTTTACTTCTGGCGAAAAGTGGCTTGGAGATACGCTTGTCTATGTCAAAGGCGCTGAACAGCTGTATGTCAGCCGGGGGGGCAAGAAACTTGAGCGCGCTCTGGACTACTTTAAAATTGACCTGACTGATCAGATTGTACTAGATATCGGCGCATCAACGGGCGGCTTTACTGATGTCTCCTTGCAAAACGGTGCCCGACTGGTCTACGCTCTGGACGTAGGAACGAATCAGCTTGCCTGGAAACTTAGGATCGATGAGCGTGTCAGTGTTATGGAACAGACCAACTTCAGAACCTGCCGACCTGAAGACTTTACCCAGGGACAACCCACTGCCGCAACGATCGATGTCTCGTTCATCTCCTTAGAGAAAATTTTTCCTGTATTGAAAGATATTCTTGCTGAAGATGGTACAGTCATAGCTCTGATCAAACCACAGTTTGAAGCTAGAAGAGAAGATGTGGGTGAACGTGGCATCATTACTGACCCCGAAGTCCACAGATATGTCATTCATACTATCATTTCATTTCTGTATGAATTAGGTATGACTACAGAAGGGATTATCCCTTCACCTATTAAGGGTGGCAAAGGGAACAAAGAATATTTAGCGTATATAAAGAATCGGTCTGCGAAGGATAAATCGCTTGATTACTGGTTGCAGAAACTTATTACTGACTCGTTGTTTTCCTGAACACTTAAAAAGTATGCATATAATTTAATAAAAGATGATAAGTTCTTTTCTTGGCACTCAGTTAGAAATGATGTATACTTAAACTGAATATAATGTATAAATATACTGTGTTATTTAGTTCGCAAGGGCATAGGAGTGAATGAAGTGAAGAAAAAAGAGAGACATCAACTATTACGGGAACTGGTGCAACAGGAGGTTATTCAGAAACAGGAAGACTTCGTCGATATCCTGAAAAAACGCGGAATCGATATTACTCAGGCGACGATTTCGAGAGACATTAAGGAACTTCAACTTATCAAAGTACCTGCTCAAGAAGGTGGCTATCAGTACAACCTGCCTCCAGAAATGAATTATAACATTTCCAAGAAACTGGCAAGACTGATGAAAGATGCCTTCGTTTCAATCGACACTCAAAAAGAATTTGTTCTGATCAAGACGTTACCGGGTAATGCATTTGCTTTGGGTACATTGATCGAGACAGCGAAATACCAGGAAGTGTTCGGATGCATATCTGGTGATGATACTGTCCTGATAATTTGTCGGGATGAGGACAGTGCTGAACGTTTCCAGAGAAGAATTATTTCCTTCATTTAATTGATCTGATGAACAGGAGGTTTATCTTTGCTAGAATCGTTAAAAATTAAAGATTTTGCAATTATTCAGGATCTGTCACTGGACTTCAGAACTGGCATGACTGTCCTGACAGGTGAAACTGGCGCAGGAAAATCAATCATTATCGATGCGGTCGGTCTCCTGGCAGGTGGTAGAGGATCCAGCGAATTTGTCCGGTACGGATCAAAGAAATGTGTTCTGGAAGGCCAGTTCTCCTATCAGAAGACGGAGACGTTGACTGCGCTTCTGGAAGAAAACGCGATTGATGAAGAAGAAGCCACGTTGCTGATCCAAAGAGAAATATTTGCCTCTGGGCGCAATGTCTGCCGAATTAATGGTAGTATCGTCACCATTGCTGTGCTGAAAGAAGTGGGTTCTCAGCTGATCGACATCCATGGTCAGAACGAGCACCAGGAGCTGATGGTGTCTGATAACCATATTCATCTGCTGGATTATTACGGACCGAGTGAACTGGATCGGCTGAAAAAAGAATACCAGTCAGTATTCAGTGAATACAGGCATCTTGAAAAAGAACGCAGAGAATGGGAAATCAATGAACAGGAGCTTGTGCAGCGTATCGATATTCTGAAATATCAGGTAGAAGAAATCAAAGCTGCCGATCTTCACCTCAATGAAGAAGAAGAGCTTAAAGAAGAGGAACAGAAGCTTGCGAACCATCAGTCGATTGTCGAAGCCCTGTCCTCAAGTTATACCATTCTTCAAGGAGAAGAGATAAGCGGACTGGATCTAATCGGACAGGCAATGGAGAAAATGGAAAGCATTTCGGATATGGATGATAAATTCAGACAGATATCTGAAACACTTTCTGCTGCATTCTTCCAGCTTCAGGAAGTATCCAGCGACTTATATTCTGAAATGGATCATCTTGAATATGACGAAGAACGCCTTAACGAGATCGAAGAACGTCTCAACCTCATTCAGCAGCTTAAACGGAAATATGGGCATACTGTTGAATCGATTCTGACCCATTACGAAGAAGCTGTCAGTGAACTGGAAAAGCTTGAAAACCGGGAAGAACAAGTGGATATGCTCAGCAAGAAGACAACTCAGTTGAGGGAACGGGCTGTAAGTCTGGCTGGAGACTTGACAAAAATCAGAAAAGACACTGCTGAAAGGCTGGAAGTAGCCATTCTTGAACAGCTGAAAGAACTGTACATGGAAAAAGTCCAGTTTTCAGTTAATTTCAAAGAAGGATCAGATCAGGGTACTGCTGATTCTGTCTTATCCGCCCAAGGCCAGGACAAAATCGAATTTTTTGTAGCAACTAACCCAGGGGAACCCTTGAAACCACTTGCGCGTGTCGCATCTGGAGGAGAACTCTCTCGTATGATGTTGGCAATGAAAACTATCTTCTCCAGGTCGCAAGGCATTACAAGCATTATTTTTGATGAAGTAGATACTGGTGTCAGTGGAAGAGTGGCTCAGGCCATAGCAGACAAGATTTACTCAGTGGCCTACCATTCTCAAGTCTTATGCATCACTCATCTGCCTCAAGTTGCAGCGCGGGCAGATCAGCACTTGTATATACGAAAAGAAGTGGCTAACGACCGGACGACCACCTATGTTGAACAGCTGGCCGAGAAAGAACGGACAGAAGAAATTGCCCGTATGCTTTCAGGTGAGGAACTAACGCAACTGACTATTGAAACTGCTCAGGAATTACTGAAATTGGCTGATAAAAAGAAAAAGCAGGTATAAAAAACCCCTCTTTGCACCACTGAATAAGGGGGCCAAGAGGGTTTTTGTCAATTATATTATAGAATCACACTTAAAATCGAAGCAAATGCAGGAATAGCCATCGACAGGACCAGCACCCAAATAATGATTTTAGAAGCAGTGCTTGTTGATTCTTTTTCTCTTCGTTTCTTAGGCATAAGTGTACACCAACTTTCCTGAGAACTTTCAGCTATTAGTGTACTTAAAGTGCTGTCATAATGCAAGTCTTTATTAGAGAGTTTCAAAAGTGTTCAAATTTTGATAATATAATTACGAGTAAGATATGCAGGTCTGACTTTTTTGAGCGGTCAGCTGCATCAAAAATGAGAGGAGATTTACTATGAGTAAACAGCAAGTCGGCGTTATCGGTATGGCTGTTATGGGTAAGAATCTAGCTTTGAATATTGAAAGCAGAGGCTACTCCGTGTCTATTTATAACCGTACAAGATCAAAAACAGATGGGGTCATCGAAGAGAACCCCGGCAAGAATCTGACTGCAACATATGAATTGGAAGAATTTGTCGACTCTCTGGAAGTACCTAGAAAAATCGTTTTAATGGTACAGGCAGGGAAAGGGACAGATGCTGTCATCAAACAGCTGCTACCTCACTTGGATAAAGGAGATATTCTGATCGATGGAGGGAACACATTCTATCAGGATACGATCCGCCGCAGCAAGGAGCTTGCTGATTCAGGCATCAACTTTATCGGAACTGGCGTGTCCGGTGGAGAAGAAGGTGCTCTGAAAGGACCAGCGATCATGCCAGGTGGTCAGAAGGAAGCTTATGATCTTGTAGCGCCGATCCTGGAACAGATTGCTGCTAAAGCACCTGCTGATGGAGAGCCATGTGTCACATACATTGGTCCAGATGGAGCGGGACACTACGTGAAAATGGTCCATAACGGCATCGAATACGGCGATATGCAGCTGATTGCTGAGTCTTATCACATTTTGAAAGACGTTGTCGGCTTGTCAAATGAAGAAATTGCTGATGTATTCAAGGAATGGAATACTGGTGAACTGGACAGCTTCCTGATCGAAATCACAGCAGATGCGTTAACTAAAAAAGATCCGGAAACAGGCAAGCACATGATCGATATCATTCTTGACCGTGCCGGAAACAAAGGAACAGGAAAATGGACGTCGCAGAGTGCGCTTGACCTGGGACTGCCTCTCCCACTGATCACAGAATCAGTTTTTGCCCGCTACATCTCTGCACTGAAAGACGAACGTGTAGCAGCGAGCAAAGTTCTGCCTAAGCCGGAAATGAAAGCCTTCGAAGGTGACAAGAAAGAAGTCATCGAAAAAATCAGAGAAGCTTTGTACTTCAGTAAAATCATGAGTTACGCTCAAGGATTTGCACAAATGGGAACTGCTTCAAAAGAGTACAACTGGAACCTGAAATATGGTGACATTGCAAAAATCTTCAGAGCTGGCTGTATCATCAGAGCGCGTTTCCTTCAGAAAATCACTGAAGCATATGAGCGTGAACCACAGCTGAAAAACCTTGTGCTGGATGACTACTTCATGGATATCACTGAGCGTTATCAGCAGTCAGTAAGAGATCTGGTCGGACTTTCTGTTCAGGCAGGTGTTCCTGTGCCGGCATTCTCATCAGCGATCGCTTATTACGATTCTTACCGTTCAGAACGTCTGCCTGCAAACATTATTCAGGCACAACGTGATTACTTTGGAGCGCATACCTATGAACGCGTCGATAAAGAAGGCAGGTTCCACTTCGACTGGTATGGAAACGAAGGCGAAGAAAGCTGGGATTAAGCCAATTGTGTCATTGATTAAAAAATAGTATGAAGATAGTAGGTTTTCAATTAGAAAACCTGCTATTTTACTGTTATAATAGCTTTAATAGACGATTTCTTTCGTTCCCTTGAATGAGAAACTGTGTTACACTAAAGAAGCCTTGTGACAGGAACTGAAGGGGATCACCCGTAAACAAAATGAAACAGGTAAATTAAGCTAGGAGTGAAAACATTGGCAAATATTTTGATCATTGAGGACGAGAAGAATCTGGCCAGATTCGTCGAACTTGAACTGAACCATGAAGGGTTTAGGGCAGAAGTACGATTCGATGGACGTTCAGGACTGGAAGCGGCACTGGATGAAGAGGAAAGCTGGGATATCATTCTTCTTGACCTGATGCTTCCTGAACTGAACGGCATAGATGTGGCTCGTCGCATAAGACAAGTTAGCAATGTGCCGATCATCATGATGACTGCCCGCGATTCAGTTATTGACCGTGTATCAGGTTTCGATCACGGTGCTGATGACTATGTCGTCAAACCGTTTGCGATCGAAGAACTGCTTGCCCGCATGCGTGCACTGCTTCGTCGAATCGAAATTGAAACTGAAGAAAACGTCAGCCGTCAGACAACCATCACTTATAGGGACATTACTGTCGAGAAGGAAAACCGCGTCGTCAAGCGTGGCGATGAAGTCATCGAGCTGACTAAAAGAGAGTACGAACTGCTTGTGGAACTTATGGAGAATGTCAACGTCGTTCTGTCTCGTGAAGTCCTGCTTAATAAAGTATGGGGCTACGAAACAGAAGTCGAAACGAATGTTGTCGACGTCTACATCAGATATCTTCGTAACAAGATCGATGTAGCTGGCAAGGAAAGTTACATTCAGACTGTTAGAGGAACTGGATACGTGATGCGCACGTGAAACAGCAGGCAGCTATCGATACGACAGCAGTAAACCAGCAGAAGCGTATTTCTCTGAGATGGAAGTGGACGATCGGGGCTGCAATTGCACTATTTCTTACCTATACGATTTTTTCAACGATTCTATTCATTACGTTCCAGCAGATCATGATCGAAAATGAACAGCAGGCTGTCAGAAATGTGGTATTTATCCTTACCGAACGTTTCGGGCAGCATTTTTATGAGTTGACTGAAGAAGATGTAGAAGAAACACTGGATCAGCAGGAGCTGTATCTTACTCCCGAGATGCCGATAATGGAAGAAACCCAGAATCAGAGAAGTACTCCGCTGAGAGCAAGCCAGGGCAGCATCGTCATTCGTGTGTTCAGCCAGGATGAAGAACTTTTGTATGAAACGAATTCGGTAGATATCGGATTTGAACCACTTGAGACCTTACAGATACAGACAATACCTGAAGGACCTCATGGAAAAGCGCTGTCAGCTGTGACCCCGGTCTATTCTTTTTTGAATAATGACTTGATCGGTTATGTTCAGGTGATCAATACACTATCATCCTATCATCAGCTGTTCAGAAGTGTTTTGGGAGCGATCCTTTTGACAGGAATCATTGCCCTACTGTTCAGTGGAGTCATCGGTTACATCATAGCCATCTCATTCCTTCAGCCGATCCGTCGACTGACCGAAGCGATGCACATCATTGAAAAAAATCCGGAATCCGAAGAACGCATCGATGTTGGAGACGGAAATGATGAACTGACTGAACTCGCCAACGCACACAACGCCATGCTGGATAGAATGCAGCGGAACATTGAACACCAGAAGCAGTTTGTAGAAGATGTCTCTCATGAACTTAGAACACCCGTCGCTGTGGTGGAAGGGCATATGAAACTGCTCAACCGCTGGGGGAAAGATGACCCAGTTGTTCTTGAAGAATCACTGGATGCCTCCCTGCAGGAAATCGGCCGGATGAAGAGTCTGGTGCAGGAAATGCTGGACTTGTCCCGCGCAGAACAGGTGGAAATTCATTATAAAAATGAACGGACACCCGTCAGAGAAATCATTAATCAAACATTTAATAACTTCAAGCTGGTTCATCCTGACTTCTATTTCATTCTTGATGATGATCTTGAAAAAGAAGTATATGTCAACATCTACCGTAATCATCTGGAACAGATTCTTATCATTCTTCTGGACAATGCAGTCAAGTATTCGACTGACCGTCATGAGGTGCATTTAAGTGTCTCGGAACACGGCAGAAATGTTCAGATCGCCATTCAGGACTATGGTGAAGGAATGACTCAGGAAGATACCGTTAAAATCTTCAACCGATTCTACCGGGTAGACAAGGCCCGCAGCCGTCATAAAGGCGGAAACGGACTGGGACTGTCTATCGCCAAACAGCTGATTGAAGGCTATCATGGCAAGATTTGGGCTGAAAGTGTTCTCGAACATGGGTCCATCTTCAGAATAGAACTGCCTAAGCTGGAAGATAAGCAATCGGACAGGGATTCAGATAAATAATTAGAAATTGGGAAAGGCCCGGCAATCAGCCAGGCCTTTTTTTTGTTTCAAGCAAGTGAGACTAGCTATGAAGTGGTGTTTATTTTCGTGAGTTTTTCCCTGAAAAGATAATAGTATATGTAAGGAGGGATCACATGTTAGTTTTGAAATCCAGGGAAAAGTCAACACAGTTGAAGGGCTATGAGTCACTGAACAGCCGATTATCATTAAGTAAAGACGAACTCAGCAAATACAGCCATTTAAAAACAGGTCTGGAGGGTGAAATCACATTTGATAACTTGGTTCAGACTAGGTTAAATAAAGACATACTTATTCTGAACGATCTCCTGCTATCGGTAAATGGCTCATCGATACAGATTGATTCACTCATTCTGATGAATAACAGTGTCTATATATTTGAAGTAAAGAACTACAAAGGAGAGTATCGGTATGAAGCAGGGAAGTACATCAGTAAACGTGGATACACTATTGTAAGTCCAAATAACCAGCTCGAGAGAACCGCTACTCTTTTTGCCCAGCTGATGAAATCGTGGAATTACTCTGTCAACGTAGTGAAGTATCTGGTTTTTATCAATCCTGAATTTACACTTTACCGTGTCGGATCTGATGACAGCGTCTGCTTGCCATCCCAAATAAATGAACTGCTGAGAAAACTTGGTGATCAGGAGGTCAGCCGAAACCCCAAACTACGTCAGCTCGCAAACAGATTGCTGGATAATCACAAACAGAATGTACCGTTTGAGCTGAATCTTCCCACATACGCCTGGGAAGACCTGCTTAAAGGACCAACTTGTACACATTGTAAAAGTTTTACACTTATATATTCACAACGCAGCTGTGTCTGCAAAGCATGTGGAATGAAAACAGATAGATTGAATAATATTATTGGCAACGTTGAAGAAATGAAGCTTCTGTTCCCGGAGATGAAGATTACTACCAAAAGTGTCAGTGAATGGCTGAATGGGGCATTGCCTGCCAAGTCAATCAGACGGGCTCTAAACACCCATTATAAGCAACAGGGAAAAAGTCAGGGTGTATATTATCTTTGAACTAATTGGGTATTTCGAAGAACCGGACAAGCTTTAATGATTGGATGAAGAATGATCGCGGCATTGAGTTGGTCGAAAGATGTCGGGAGCAGCCAACCGAGTTGCGACCGCGTC